>NZ_JBHWZP010000080.1:0-32906 GCF_042728395.1 Streptomyces sp. NPDC060205 | reverse complement strand
CTGGCTGACGCCCGGTGGCAGGTGCGGGTGCGCCGTGGCTCCCCGCGCCCCTTATAGGCGCCGCACAGCACGGGCTTTTTAGGGGCGCGGGGAACTGCGCGGCCAGCCACGACGTGCCCGCACTTCTCGAACGGGCCCCCGGGGCGGCGTGCTCGTTAGAGCGCTGCTGACCATGTGATGCGCCATGACGGGCTCCAGGTCGCTAGGACGTCGGTTCGGCCGAGGTCGGTGGCTTGGGCTTCGCGTACAGGACCTCGCGTGCCTGTTCCGCCGCGCGGGTCATGCCCTCGCCCACGAAGTCGACGAAGCGGGCGATGCCTTCGAGCCGGACGGCGGCCGGGGAGTCGGGGCCGAGGACGCTGACACCCTGCCGTGCGGTCTCGGCGAGCTGGGCGTGGGACTTGGCGGCGGCGATCATCCCGGTGTACCAGACGTCGTTGTCGACGACATAGCGCTCGCGGCGGCGTTCGTCGCGCTCCCGCCGGATGAGGCCCTGGCTCTCCAGGAGCGTGACCGCTTTGGAGATGGACGCGGGGCTGACCTGGAGGTGCTGGACGAGTTCGGACGCGGTGAGGCTGCCCGCGTCGGTGGTGTAGAGGTGCGCCAGCACCCGGGACGTCATCTTGGGCAGTCCCGACTGCATGAGGAGGGTGGTGAACACCTCCACATACGCGCGTACGGCCTCGGCGTCACGGCCGTGGGCCTGCGGAGGTGCCGCCTGCCCCTTGGGCGCGGCCTCCCTGCGCCGGTGCGCGCGGTGTTCGGTGGCGCGGTGGGCCAGGTCCGCGCGGTAGGCGAGGGGCCCGCCGTTGCGCATGACCTCACGGGTGATCGTCGAGGTCGGGCGGTCGAGGCGCCTGGCGATCTCCGCGTACGCGAGGTCGTCGGCCAGCCCCAGCGCGATCTGCTGGCGCTCCTGCTGAGTGAGCCTGCCTCCCGGCATCGCGGTCTCCTTCTTGGTTCTCGGTCCTGCCCTGCGCGTCGAGCATAGCGTTCACTCCAAACACATTGCAACGCAACGAGTGAGGGATGTTGCGTTAGATTCACTGCCAGTGCAACGAAATGTTGCCTATGAGCTGGGGTTATGAGTTTCTTGTGCAACAGGTCTGTTGCCGAATCCATGAACGCAACGTAGCTTTTCCAATGTCGGAAACGCCGAACGGGCGAACGGACAACCACACCGAGGAGAGCACCATGCAGAAGTTCGACACCACCAGCCAGGTCTCCGCCGTCCTGGACATCCCCGCGGGACGCATCCGGTTCATCGCCGCCGACCGGGCCGACACCACGGTCGAGGTCCTGCCCGCGAACGCCTCGAACAGCCGGGACGTGAAGGCCGCCGAGCAGATCGAGGTCGCCTACGCCGACGGCACCCTGCGGATCGAGGCCGCACCGGCGAAGAACCGGATCCTCGGCAGCTCCGGGTCCGTCGAGGTGACCGTCCAGCTCCCCGCCGGCTCCCACGTCGAGGCGAAGACGGCCGCCGGCGAGTTCCGGGGCGTCGGCCGGCTGGGTGACGTCACCTTCGAGGGGGCGCAGGGCTCGGTCAAGCTCGACGAGATCGCGGAGGCCCGCCTCACCCTGCTCGCCGGTGACATCGCGGTCGGCCGTCTCGGCGGCCCGGCGGAGATCACCGTCCAGAAGGGCGACATCCGTATCACCGAGGCCGTACGCGGCACGGTCGTCCTGCGCACCGAGGCCGGCGACGTCTCGGTCGGCGCCGCCCGCGGAGTCTCCGCCTCCCTGGACGCGGGTACCGCCTCCGGCCGGATCGACAACGCGCTCAAGAACTCGGACGGCGCCGCCGCCGCTCTGCACCTCCGCGCGACCACGTCGTACGGCGACATCACCGCCCGCAGTCTCTGAGCCGCGGCCCGCCCGGCCACAGTTCGCGCCCCGCAGTCCCTGACCCGTAGTTCTCGAAGGAGCATTCCTCATGACCGACCCGGCCATCGCGGCGAACGGGCTGCGCAAGTCCTACGGCGACAAGGTCGTGCTCGACGGCATCGACCTGGTCGTCCCCGAAGGAACGATCTTCTCCCTGCTCGGCCCGAACGGGGCGGGCAAGACCACCGTCGTCAACATCCTCTCCACCCTCGTCTCCCCCGGCCCCGCCTCCGGCGAGATCCGGGTCGGCGGTCACGACCTCGGCGCCGACCCACACGCCGTGCGGGCCGCAATCGGTGTCACCGGCCAGTTCTCCGCGGTCGACGGCCTGATCACCGGCGAGGAGAACATGCTCCTCATGGCGGACCTGCACCACCTGCCGAAGAAGGAGGGGCGGCGCATCGCCGCCGAACTGCTCGCACGCTTCGATCTCACCGAGGCCGCCAGGAAGCCCGCCTCCACCTACTCCGGCGGTATGAAACGCCGCCTCGACATCGCCATGACCCTGGTCGGCAACCCGCGGATCATCTTCCTCGACGAGCCGACCACCGGCCTCGACCCCCGCTCCCGCCACAACATGTGGCAGATCATCCGCGAACTCGTCACCGACGGCGTCACCGTCTTCCTCACCACCCAGTACCTCGAAGAGGCCGACCAGCTCGCCGACCGCATCGCCGTCCTCAACAACGGCCGCATCGCAGCGGAAGGCAGCGCCGAGGAACTGAAACGCCTCATCCCCGGCGGACACGTCCGGCTCCGCTTCACCGACCCGGACGCCTACCGCTCCGCCGCCGCCGCGCTCCGCGAAGCCGCCCGCGACGACGAGGCACTCGCCCTGCAGATCCCCAGCGACGGCAGCCAGCGCGAACTGCGCGCCGTCCTCGACCGGCTCGACACCGCCGGCATCGAGGCCGACGAACTCACCGTGCACACCCCCGACCTCGACGACGTCTTCTTCGCCCTCACCGGCCACCCCGCCGACACCGGTACCGCCGGCGTCCCCAGCCAGAGCACCGCGTCCGACCAGACCAAGGAGAACGTCCGATGAGCACCCTCTCCCTCGCCGTGCGCGACTCGTCCACCATGCTGCGCCGCAACCTCCTGCACGCCCGGCGCTACCCGTCCCTCACGCTGAACCTGCTGCTCACCCCGGTCATGCTGCTCCTGCTCTTCGTCTACATCTTCGGCGACGTGATGAGCGCGGGGATCGGCGGCGGCGGCGCCGACCGCTCCGAGTACATCGCCTACATCGTCCCGGGCATCCTGATGATGACCATCGGCAGCACCGTGATCGGGGCCGCGGTGTCCGTGGCCACCGACATGAACGAGGGCATCATCGCCCGCTTCCGCACCATGGCGATCCATCGCGGGTCGGTGTTCATCGGGCATGTCGTCGGCAGCGTCCTGCAAGTGCTCGCCAGTCTGGTCCTCGTCGGGGCCGTGGGTGTGGCCATCGGCTTCCGGTCCACCGATGCCACGTTCATCGAGTGGCTGGCCGCGTTCGGGCTGCTCGCCCTGTTCGCCCTGGCACTGACCTGGATCGCGGTCGGGATGGGCATGGCCAGCCCGAACGCCGAGGCGGCCGGCAACATGGCCATGCCGCTGATCCTTCTGCCCCTCATCTCCAGCGCGTTCATCCCGGCCGACACCATGCCGGGCTGGTTCCAGCCGATCGCCGAGTACCAGCCCTTCACCCCGGCCATCGAGACCCTGCGCGGGCTGCTGCTCGGCACCGAGATCGGGTACAACGGCTGGCTGGCCGTGGCCTGGTGCCTGGGTCTGGCGGCGCTCGGTTACCGGTGGTCGGCCTCGCAGTTCAACCGCGACGCGAAGTAACCGCCGTGCACCGCGGGCCGGCTCCCGCACCTCGTCCCGTCCAGGGCGGCGTACCCCGACCATGTGTCGGAGTGCGCCGCCTTCGCCGTACGTCCGATTCCTTCAAGACCCGCGCCACCGCGGTCCCTACGGTGGACCCATGACTCCACGATTCGATCTCATCGGCCTCGTCGTCTCCGACATGGCCGCGTCGCTCGCCTTCTACCGCCGTCTCGGTCTCACCTTTCCCGAGGGCGCCGAGAGCTTGCCGCACGTCGAGGCGGAACTGCCCGGCGGTCTGCGCTTCGCACTCGACACGGAGGACACGATCCGCTCGTTCCACCCCGAGTGGCGACCGCCGACAGGGGCAGGCCGGGTGGCGCTGGCCTTCCTGTGCGACAGCCCCGCGGACGTGGACGCCACGTACGAGGCGTTGCTGGCCGCGGGCCACGCATCGGAACTTAAGCCGTTCGACGCGCCTTGGGGCATGCGGTACGCGGTCGTCCACGACCCGGATGGCAACGGGGTGGACCTCTTCGCCCACCTCGCCCCGTAGCGGCCCCTCTTCTGGGGCGCAGCCCCCGGAGCTTGCGGGAGGGGTGTACGTGCGGGTCCGGTGGGGGCTGGTCGCGCAGTTCCCCGCGCCCCTTCAGGGGCTGCGCCCCCTGAAGACAAAAAACTGCGCAGTTCCCCGCGCCCCTTCAAGGGCTGCGCCCCCTGAAGACACAAGACTGCGCAGTTCCCCGCGCCCCTTCAGTGGCGCAGCAGTTCTCCCAGTGGCGCCCCCGCCAACTCCCGTACCTCCCGCGCCAGATGGGCCTGGTCCGCGAAGCCCGCGACCGCCGCCACCTCCGCCGCGGCATTCCCATCCCGCGCCAACGCCAACGCCCGCTGCAGGCGCAGCACACGAGCGAGCGTCTTCGGCCCGTATCCGAAAGCGACCAGCGCCCGCCGGTGCAACTGCCGCTCGCTCCAGCCGACCTTCTCGGCGGTCGCGGCGACAGCGGCCCCCGCGGACAGGGCCGCGACGACGGCCCGCAGCCGCGGATCGGGCGCCGCGGCCCCGGCCGCCCGCCCCACGGCGACCGCCTCCAGCGCGGCGGCGGGATCGGCCGCCGCGTCGACCCGCTCGGTCAGCCGCCGCACCTCGCCCCCGTCCCACAGCTCCGCGAGGTCGACGCGCCGGTCGCGCAGTTCATGGGCGGGCACGCCGAGATAGGAGGGCGCGGTGCCGGGAAAGAACCGGACCCCCGCGTACCGCCTCGGCCCGCCGGATTCGTCGCTCACGTACGCGCGCGTGTCGGGGCCCGCGACGAACAGCCGGCCCTCGGTCCACAGCAGGTCCATGCAGCCGTCGGGCAGGACCGGCGCCGTGTCGCCCGGCACGGCGGTGCGGGTCCACACGAGCGCACCGGTGAGCCGCGACGCCCGCTCCCGGTACGGCGCCGGCGACGGCTCGGAGTGCTGCTCGGCGTACGGCTCGGCCACACTCAGAAGGCTACGCCGATCGGTTGCCGGGCCGCCCGCGTCCGGTGTTCCTGCGGACTGACCCCGTACACCCGCTTGAAGGCGCTGGACAGGGCGAACGCGCTGCCGTAGCCGACCTGGCGGGCGATGGCCTCCAGGGTGTCGTCGGTGTCGCGCAGCCGGTCGGCGGCGAGGGCGAGGCGCCAGCCGGTGAGGTACGTCATCGGGGGCTCGCCGACGAGTTCGCTGAAGCGGCGGGCGAGGGCGGCCCGCGAGACACCTGCCTTGGTGGCGAGGGAGGCGACCGTCCAGGGGTGCGCGGGGTCGTCCTGGACGAGCCGCAGCACCCGGCCGACGACCGGGTCGGCCAGCGCCCGGTACCAGGCGGGCGCCTCGGCCTCCGGGCGGGAGAACCAGGCGCGCAGCGCGGCGATGACCAGCAGGTCGAGCAGTCGGTCGAGGACGACCTCCTGGCCGGGCTCGTCGCGCACGATCTCCTCGGTGAGCAGCGGGGTCAGCGGGCACTCCCATACGTCGGAGGTCAGCGTCAGCACCGGCGGCAGCGCGTCGAGGAGCCGCCCGCTGACCTCGCCCTGCACCGGATACGTACCGATCAGCATCACCATGGAACCGTCGAGGCGCTGCCCCCAGGTGCGCACGCCGAGGTCCATGTGGCCGCGCATCGAGCGCCCGTCGGGGTAGGTGCACTCCTGGCCCGGCAGGATCACCGCGATGGGCGGGGTGGCGGGGTCGTCGGCGCAGGTGTACGGGTCGGGGCCGCGCGCGATGGCGAGGTCGCCGGCCCGCAGCCGCACGGGTTCGCCCCCGTCGGGCGTGATCCAGGACTCGCCGCGGATCATCAGCATGACGGTGAGCGGGGCGCGGTCCTCGATCCGCAGGGACCAGGGAGGTTCGAAGCACGCCCGGATCATGAAGGCGCCACGCGCGCGTGGACCCTCCAGAAGCCCTGCGAGTGCGTCCATGGCCCCAGAGTAGACGCGCTCTTATGGGAACGAGAGGTTCAGCGATGTTCCCTTTCGGCGTGCGGTCGTTGACTGGTCGCATGACGGAGAACACGCGCAACGGGACGGTGTTGGTGACGGGCGCCTCGGGGAAGACCGGGCGCCGGGTGGCGGAGGCGGCGAAGGCCGCGGGGTTCGGTGTACGGGCCGCTTCGCGCAAGGGAGATGTGCGCTTCGACTGGTACGACCCCTCGACATGGGACGGGGCGCTGCGCGGGGCCGACGCGGCGTATCTGGCGTACGCGCCGGACGTCGGTGCGCCGGGCGCGGCCGAAAACGTCGCCGCGTTCGCCCGGCGGGCCCACGATCTCGGTGTGCGCCGACTGGTGCTGCTGTCGGCGCGCGGGGAGCGTCAGGCGGAGCCGACCGAGCGGGCGCTGCGCGAGTCGGGGACCGCGTGGACCGTGGTGCGGGCCGACTGGTTCTTCCAGAACTTCAGCGAGGGCCTGCTGGTGGACGGCGTGCGCGGTGGTGAGTTCGTCTTCCCGGCGGGTGAGGTGCCGGTGCCGTTCATCGACGCGCGCGATCTCGCGGAGGTCGTGGTGAAGGCGCTCTCCGACTCCTCGTACGCGGGGCGGACGCTGGAGATCACGGGGCCGCGGCTGCTGTCCTTCCGGGAGGCCATGGCGGAGATCTCCGCCGCGGCGGGCCGGGAGATCCGGTACGTGCCGGTGCCGACGAAGGAGTACGGGCAGATCCTGGCCGGGTTCGGGCTGCCGGCCGAGGAGGTCGCGTTCATGGAGGAGGTCTTCGACGGGCTGCTCGACGGGCACAACGCGACGACCACGGACGGCGTGCGGCAGGTCCTGGGGCGTGCGCCGCGCGACTTCGCGGACTTCGCGCGGGAGCACGCGGCGGACGGGGTGTGGAAGGTCTGACGCCCCGCGCCCCCGGATGCACCCTGACGCCCCGCCGCGGTCACCGCGGCGGGGCTGCCACGTCAGCGCGGCGGGGCTGCCGCGTCACTGGGCCGGGGGCGTGTCGTCGCTGTTCTTGGGGGTGGACTTGGCGTGGGTGCGCAGCCGGGAGGTCACGTCCTCCGGGGGCAGGAAGCGGGACCAGCGCTCGGGGAACTCGGAGGGCATGTCCGGGTCGTCGGGGTCGTCGTAGCCGTCCTCGGCGTGTGCGGCGCGGGCCGCCGCCGCGCGGGCCACGAGGTCGGCGGCCTGTTCGGCGCGCAGCCGTTCGTTGACGGCGCGGGCGGCGGCGGTGGCCGCGGCGGGCCACACCCGGTCGATGGCCGCGTTGACGGCGGCGCCCACGAGCACGGCGAAGGCGGCGACACCGATCCACAGCAGGACGGCGACGGGTGCGGCCAGGGAGCCGTAGATGGTGGGGCCCTCGACGGTGTTGGTGAGGTAGATGCGCAGCAGGAGGCTGCCCAGGACCCACATGGTGAGGGCGACGAGCGCACCGGGCACGTCCTCGATCCACGGTGAGCGCACCGGTACCGACACGTGGTACAGCGTGGTCAGGAAGACGATGGACAGGACGATGACGACGGGCCAGTAGAGCACTTGGACGACGGTCGTCGACCAGGGCACGACGTTCACCACGGCGTCGGGGCCCGCGACCATCAGGGGCAGGGCGACCGAGCCGATCAGCAGGGCCACGAGGAAGAGCAGGAAGGCCATCAGGCGGGTCCTGACGATGCCGCGCACCCCGTCGAGGCCGTACATGACGGTGATGGTGTCGATGAAGACGTTCACCGCGCGTGAGCCGGACCACAGGGCGAACAGGAAGCCCAGGGAGATGACGTCGGGCCGGCCGCCCTCCATCACGTCGTGCAGAAGCGGTTCGGCGATCTGTTTGACGCCCTTGTCGGTCAGGACCGTGCGGGACGCCTCCAGGAGGCTGGTCTCCACGCTGGCGATGGTGTCGGCGCCGGTCCAGTCGTCGACGTAGCCCAGCAGGCCGATCATGCTCAGCAGCAGCGGCGGCACGGACAGCAGCGTGAAGAACGCCGCCTCCGCCGCGAGTCCGAGGATCCGGTACTCGATGCACGAGTTCACGGTGTCCTTGAGCAGCAGCCAGGCGGTCCTGCGCTTGGAGACGTTCCGATAGAGGGCACGCGCCCGGTGGAGACGACCGGACGTCCTCTGAGGGGGTTCACTTGCTGGCTGCACGCCCTAAAGGTATCCGCCGCGCGGGGTCGCACTCATCCCCCGGTACCGCGACCTGAAGCGGGTGTGGCGGGAGCGGCGTGCGCGGCCCGGTGGCGGGACGGTACTGATCCGGTTCCGTCATACGACGGAAAAGCGGCGGCAATTCCGTGGCAATCGTAAAGAGAAATCGAACCCTTTTTCTGTCATGACCGCGTGGCCGAATCACCCGCCCTGCAGAAGTGGAATACGCAACAACGCATGCACTGTGCACCGGTGAGTTCCCCGGTGGCGCGGTCGGACGAGATCATTCAGGGTGCCGACCGTTGAAGCATCGAACAGCGAGAAAGCGCCATAGGCCGAAACGCCCTTGACCCGTTCATGAGCCCGCCGAAACAATTCGGATTGCATTGCGCTGGGCACGTGGGGACGGCTCAGTGGCACCACGACACGGGGGGACTCAGAAGGGCCCGGACGAGGGTCCGACACAGCCGCGTTACCCGTGATCCGCGTGGGAACCACGCGGATCATGCCGTGCTGCACTGCGCCTTTTCCGCGCGGCCACTTCACACACTTCCCGAGCATCCTCTTCTCGCCTGCCCTGACACAACACAGCGTGCACGAGAAACAAGTCTATCTTCCGGCACACCGGAGTCACACAGGAATCACTGTGATTCACCAGAACATCTTTCGTCACCAATTCAGGTGCGTGATGAAACTGCGGGCGTGAATCCGTCGTATTCCCATCCGAGGTGTCAAACACTCCGAACGGTCCGCAAGTACGAGCAATCATCAGCAAGGAGATCAAGTGGTGGGAAATCCCACTGAGGTCGCGACCGCCGCTCCGGCGCGGTCCGTGACCACCCGCGACCCGGTGAACGGGATCGAACCTGTCCTCGCGGAGGTGCTCGCCGGTGTCGTACGCGCCGAGCAGGTCCCCGTCGACAGTCACTTCTTCGACGACCTCGGTGCCAACTCCCTGGTGATGGCACACTTCTGCGCCCGGGTCAGGAAGCATCCCGACCTGCCGGCCGTGTCCATGCGTGACGTGTACGGCCACCCGACGATCCGGGGCCTGGCCGCGGCGCTCTCCGAGGTCCCGGCCGAGGAACCCGCGCCGCCGCCGGAGCCGGCCGCGCCGCCCGCGGTGGCGAGCAGCGCGCGGTACGTCCTGTGCGGGGCACTGCAGTTCCTCGTCTTCGCCCTGTACTGCCTGCTCTCCGGGCTCGTCACCGCACAGGGGTACGACTGGGTGTCGGCCGGGGACGGCGTCGTGGACGTCTATCTGCGGTCGGCCCTCTTCGGCGGCGCTGTCTTCGTCGGCCTGTGCACGCTGCCGGTGGTGGCCAAATGGGTGCTGGTCGGCCGCTGGAAGGAGACCGAGTTCCCCCTCTGGAGCCTGGCCTATCTGCGCTTCTGGACCGTCAAGGTGCTGCTGCACGCGAACCCGATGGTCCTGTTCGCCGGCAACCCGCTGTACGTGCTCTACCTGCGGGCCCTGGGCGCGCGGATCGGAAAGAACGTCACGATCCTCTCGCACGCGGTCCCGGTCTGCACCGACCTGTTCACGGTCGGCGCGAACACCGTGATCCGCAAGGACTCGCACTTCCTCTGCTACCAGGCGCACGCCGGGCGCATCCGCACCGGCCGGGTCACGCTGGGCCAGGACGTGTTCGTCGGCGAGAACACCGTCCTCGACATCGGCACCGCCATGGGCGACGGCTCCCAGCTCGGTCACGCGTCGGCGCTGTACGGCGGCGCCGCGGTGCCCGCCGGTCAGCACTGGCACGGCTCGCCGGCCCAGCGCACGGACGTGGACTACGTACGGGTCGCCCCCGCGGAGTGCGACACCGCGCGCCGGGTGGGCTACGGCCTGGCCACCCTGCTCCAGACGCTCCTGGTCACCATGCCGCTCCTCGTCGGGGGCACGTACCTGCTGCTGACGGTGGCGCCCTCGCTGGACGTGCTGCTGGACCCGAAGACGCAGAACATCACGTCCGGACGCTTCTACGCCGAGGCGTTCGCCCTGTCCGTCGCGCTCTTCGTGGGCTTCGTCGTGGTCGGCTTCGCCGTCGTGACCGTGGTCCCGCGGCTGCTGAACACGTTCCTGGAGCCGGACCGCGTGTACCCGCTCTACGGCTTCCACTACTCCGTGCAGCGTTCCGTCGCGCGGCTGAGCAACGCCAGGTTCTTCAAGTGGCTGTGCGGGGACAGCTCGTACATCGTCCACTACCTGCGGGCCATCGGGTACGACCTCTCGCACGTCGAGCAGACCGGCTCCAACTTCGGCACGGCAGTCGCGCACGAGACGCCGTTCCTGGCCACCGTCGGGCGCGGCACGATGGTCGCCGACGGCCTTTCGATCATGAACGCCGAGTACTCGGGCACGTCGTTCCGGGTCTCCCGCGCGACGATCGGGCCGAACAGCTTCCTGGGCAACCACATCGCCTACCCGGTCGGGGGCCGCACGGGCGAGAACGTCCTGCTCGCGACGAAGGTCATGGTCCCGCTGGACGGGGAGGTCCGCGAAGGGGTCGGCCTGCTGGGCTCGCCGCCCTTCGAGATCCCGCGGACCGTGGAGCGCGACACCCGCTTCGACCACCTGCGCGAGGGCGACGAACTGCGGCGCCGCCTCGCCGCGAAGAACCGCCACAACCTGCACACCATGGGCCTGTTCCTGTTCCTGCGGTGGTTCGACTGGTTCGTCCTCACCATCCTCGGCTTCGCCGCCTTCGACCTGTACGGGGAGTACGGCACCGCGGGCGGGCTGCTGATCGGGGCGTCCCTGCTCGTCGGTGTCGCCTTCACCACCGGCTACTACGCGCTGGTGGAACGGGCCATCCTCCGGTTCCGTGCGCTGGAACCGCAGCTGCACTCCATCTACGACCCGCTCTTCTGGCGGCACGAGCGGCTGTGGAAGCTGCCCGACACCCACTTCGCCCTCCTCAACGGCACCCCGTTCAAGAGCCTGCTCTGGCGGCTCCTCGGGGTCCGCATCGGCCGCCGGGTGTTCGACGACGGGGCCTACATCACCGAGCGCACGCTGACCTCCATCGGGGACGACTGCACCCTCGGTGCGCACAGCAAGATCCAGTCGCACTCGCAGGAGGACGGCACCTTCAAGTCCGACCACATCGAGATCGGCGACGGCGTCACGCTCGGCGTCGGCGCGCTCGTCCACTACGGCGCGTCCGTGGGGGACGCCGCCGTGCTCGCCGCCGACTCGTTCCTGATGAAGGGCGAGGAGGTACCGCCGGGGGCGCACTGGGGCGGGAACCCGGCGGCCGAACAGCGGCGCGCCTGACCACAGCACGTAAGGAACACAGGGGGGAACAGAGAATGGACACGATCCCGAGGTGGACGCGCGACCCACGCCCGGGCACGGCGGAGTACGAAGTTCCGCTGCCCGCAGGCCTGGTGACGGAGCCGTCCGCGCTGCTGGCCGCACACGCCAAGGTCCTCGCGGCCCTGTCCGGTGAACGCGAGGCCGTCACCGGCTACGTCACCGCGAAGGGCGCGGCGCCGGTGCTCCGCCGGCTGGCCGTCGGCCCCGGCACCTGGCGCGACCTGCTGGCACAGGCGGACCTGGCGGTCCGCGAGGCCGCCCACGAACCGGCCGGGGAGCCGCCCGCGCGGGAGTCGGGCGGCGCTCCGGTCCCCTTCGCGGCCGTGCTCGACCCGCACGGCCACGACGACGGCACCGGACGGACCGCGGACACCGAAGCCACCGAAGCCACCGAAGCCACCGCGAACGCCGTGCTGCACGTGAGCGTGGCGGGGCACGCCCTGCGGCTGCGGTACCGCACCGACGTCCTGGACGCCGACGCCGCCGCCCGCATCGCCGGCTACCACCTGACCGCGCTCGGCCTGCTGACCGCCGACCCGGACGCCGCGCACGACCGGCACGGCCTCCTGGGCGAGGACGAACTCCGCTTCCAGCTCGACGCGCTGGCCGGGCCGCACCGCGCGCTGCCGGACCGCCGCGTCCACGAGCTCTTCGAGGAGCGGGTGGCCGCGCATCCGGACGCCGTCGCCGCCGTCCAGGGCGACGAGGAGTGGACGTACGGCGAGCTGAACGCGCGGGCCAACCGGATCGGCCGGGCGCTGCTCGCCCGCGGGCTGCGCCCCGAGGGGGTCGTCGCGGTCGTCATGGAACGCGATCTGGACTGGATGGCCGGGGTCCTCGCGGTCCTCAAGGCGGGCGGGGTCTATCTGCCCGTCGAGCCGCACTTCCCGGCCGGGCGCATCGAGAGGACGCTCAGGCGGGCCGGCTGTGAACTCGTCCTGACCGAGAGCGGCAGCACCGCCACGCTGGACGCGGCCGACACCGGCGCCCGCGTCCTGCACGTCGAGGAGGTTTACGCCGAGGACCACTCCGACGGCGACCTCCATGTCGCGGTCGGCGCGGACCAGCTCGCGTACATCTACTTCACCTCCGGCTCCACCGGTGAGCCCAAGGGCGCGATGTGCGAGCACGCGGGCTTCGTCAACCACGTCCTCGCCAAGATCGACGACCTGGGGGTCGGCGAGGGACAGGTCGTCGCGCAGACGGCGCCCCAGTGCTTCGACATCTCGCTGTGGCAGCTGGTCTCCTCGCTGCTGGTCGGCGGGCGGACCCTGCTGGTCGCCCAGGACGTGATCCTGGACGTGCCGCGATTCGTGGACACGATCGCGGACGGCGGGGTCAACGTCCTCCAGGTCGTCCCGTCGTACCTCGAAGCCGTCCTCGCCGAACTGGAGCAGCGCCCGCGCGCACTGCCCGACCTGCACTGCGTGTCGGTCACCGGGGAGGCCGTCAAGAAGGAACTCGTCCAGCGCTGGTTCGCGGCCGAGCCGGGCATCCGGCTGGCCAACGCGTACGGGCTGACCGAGACCTCCGACGACACCAACCACGAGGTCATGGACCGGGTGCCGGACGAGGACCGGGTCCCGCTCGGCCGGCCGGTCGCCAACGTGCGCGTGTACGTCGTCGACGAGCACCTGGCCCCCGTACCGCTCGGCGCGCCCGGCGAGATCGTCTTCTCCGGGGTGTGCGTGGGCCGCGGGTACGTCAACGACCCCGAGCGCACGAAGGCCGCGTTCGGGCAGGACCCGCACCGGCCGGGCGAGCGGCTGTACCGCAGCGGGGACCACGGCCGGTGGCTGCCCGACGGGAAGCTGGAGTTCCTGGGCCGCCGGGACAGCCAGGTGAAGATCCGCGGCTTCCGTATCGAGATCGGTGAGATCGAGAACGCGCTGCTGCGGGTGGACGGCGTCCGGGACGGCGCGGTGGTGGTCGCGGGCGGCACGCGGCTGGTGGCGTTCTGCGCCGGGTCCGAGCCGCTCGACCCGGAGGCGGTGCTGGAACGGCTCGCCGTGTCGCTCCCGGCGTACATGGTGCCCTCGGCCGTCCACCGGCGCGAGAGCCTGCCGCTGACCGCCAACGGCAAGATCGACCGCAAGACGCTGACCGCGCTCGCCGAGGACCTCGACCTGGCGGGGAGCGGCGCGGCGGACAGCGACGGCGAGCACGCGCCGGACACCCCGGGCGAGCGGCGGCTGGCGGCGGCCTGGGCCCAGGTGCTGGGCATCCCGCAGGACCGGATCGGCCGTCTGGACCACTTCTTCGACCGCGGCGGGACCTCACTCGCGGCGGTGAAGCTGGCGGTCGCGCTGGACCGGGCGATCACCCTCAAGGACGTCGCCCGCCACCCCGTCCTCGCCGACCTGGCGGGACTGCTCGACACCCCGGCCAGGGAGGCGTCGTGAGCCGCGCCGGGAAACGGGCCCGGCGGCCGGCGCAGGAGCCGGCCCACGAGCACACGCACATCCGCGCGCGGTCCGCACCGCGCGAGACCGGAAGGAGCCACACGATGTCCTCGACTCCGACGCTGCTGCCCGACGTCGTCCTGAGTCCCGGCAGCCCCCCGATCCTGCGCGCCGACGTGGCGGGGGACACGGCGGGCTGGGCGGCCGTGCACCGCGACGCGCTGCGCGCCGTGGTCGCCGAGCACGGCAGCGTCCTGGTCCGCGGTCTGGGTCTGGCCGACCCGGACACGACCGGTGAGGTGTTCCGGCGCCTGGCCACCGGCCTGATGCCCGACCGGGAGTCCTTCGCGCCGCGGCGGACGTACGCGGACGGCGTGTACTCCTCCACCAAGTGGCCGCCCAACCAGCAGATGTGCATGCACCACGAGCTGAGTTACGCGGTCGAGTTCCCCGCGCTGATGCTGTTCGCGTGCCTCGACGCGCCGGCCCAGGGCGGCGCCACCGCCGTCGCCGACGCGCCCACCGTGCTCGACGCGCTGCCGGCCGGCCTCACAGAGCGGTTCGCCCGGGAGGGCTGGCTGCTCACGCGGACGTACAACGACGAGATCGGGGCGTCGGTCGGCGAGGCCTTCGGCACCGAGGACCGCGCCGCCGTCGAACGCTACTGCCGGGCCCACGCCATCGAGTTCGCCTGGCAGGGCGACGGCTCCCTGCACACCCGCCAGCGCCGCGCCGCGGTGCTCCGGCACCCCGTCACGGGACGGCCCTGCTGGTTCAACCAGATCGCCTTCCTCAACGAGTGGACGATGGACCCCGAGGTGCGGGAGTACCTGGTGGACGTCTACGGCCCCGACGGGCTGCCCTTCAACACCCGCCACGGCAACGGCGACCCGATCGGCGAGGACGTCGTCCGGGAGATCAACGCGGTGTACGAGGCCCACACCGTGCGCGAGCCGTGGCGCTCCGGCGACCTGATGATCGTCGACAACATCCGCACCGCGCACAGCAGGGAGCCCTTCGAGGGCCCGCGCGAGGTGCTCGCCGCACTGGCCGACCCGGTCCGGCTGACCGACTCCACCCCCACGACCGAAGTGAGGACCGCATGACCGGCACGGAACAGGCGGCGCAGGCCGCAGAGGCAGCCGGGTCGCCCGGGGCACCCGCAAGGACACTCACCGCTCCCCCGTTCTCCGTCGTCTCCGGCGCCCAGGTCCAGCAGGCCCTCGAAGGGCGGGAGTGCGAGATCGCGGACCTCGTCGAGCGGGTGTACCGGCTGCACGGGGGCGGCGACTCGGTGAACCCGCCGTCGTACTTCCTGCGCTTCCCCGACCGTCCGTCGTCGCGGATCATCGCGCTGCCGGCGTCGATCGGCGGGGACATCGGGGTGGACGGCATCAAGTGGGTCTCCAGCTTCCCCGAGAACACGGCGTCCGGACTGCCGCGTGCCTCGGCCGTGCTGATCCTCAACGACCACGAGACGGGCTATCCGTTCGCCTGCCTGGAGGCGTCGATCATCAACGCCGCCCGGACGGCGGCCTCCGCGGCGCTCGCGGCCGACCGGCTCAGCCGGGGACGCGCCCGGCCGGTCCGGGTCGGGTTCGTCGGCACGGGGCTGATCGCCCGCCACATCCACACCCATCTGACCGCCACCGGCTGGTCGTTCGAGGAGACCGGGGTGTACGACCTGGCCGCGGACAGCGCGGCCGGTTTCCGCGGCTATCTGGAACGGTCGGGCGCCAAGGGCCGGCTCACCGTGCACGACAGTGCCGAGTCGCTGGTCCGCTCCAGCGATCTGGTGGTCTTCGCCACCGTCGCGGGCAGTCCGCACATCCACGACCTCGCGTGGTTCGACCACGCCCCGCTGGTGCTGCACGTGTCGCTGCGCGACCTGGCACCCGAGATCCTGCTCGCCTCGGCCAACTTCGTGGACGACATCGAGCACTGCCTGAAGGCGGAGACCTCTCCGCATCTGGCCGAACGCCTCAGCGGCGGCCGGGACTTCATCGACGGCACGTTGGACGACGTGCTGTCCGGGCGGGTGACCGTACCGGCCGACCGGACGGTGATCTTCTCGCCCTTCGGCCTCGGGGTCCTGGACCTCGCGGTCGGCAAGTTCGTCCACGACGAGGTGGCCCGGCGGGGCGAGCCGCACGTCGTGGACGGCTTCTTCCACGAGCTGCGCCGGCACGGCTGACCGGCGGGCGCCGTGCCGCACGGGACGTGGGCACGGCGCCGCACGAAGGCCGCATGAACGAGGGGGACTCATGCCTGTCATTTCCGATCCTTCGGAATTCAACGAGAACGAGCTCTACGTCGACCTGCGGGCGACGATGGGGCTGCCGCTCTTCCTGAAGTGCGAGGGGTTCAATTTCGCGGGGTCGATCAAGATGAAGGCGGCCACCGAGATGGTGGACGCCGCCGAACGCAGCGGCGCCCTGCGGCCGGGATCCGTCCTGGTCGAGTCGTCGTCCGGGAACCTGGGCGTGGCACTGAGCGTGATCGCCGCGAGCCGTGGCTACGGGTTCCGGTGCGTGACCGACGCACGCTGCAACCCGGCGACCCGGCGGATGATGGAAGCTCTGGGCAGCGTGGTCCACGTCATCGAGGAACCCGCGCTGCACGGCGGCTTCCTGGGCGCCCGGATCGCGTACGTACGGGCGCTGTGTGCCTCGGACGACCGGTACGTCTGGCTCAACCAGTACGCCAACGACAGCAACTGGCGGGCGCACTACCGCACCACCGCGCCGGCCATCGCCCGCCGCTTCCCGGACCTCGACGTGCTGTTCGTCGGGGCCGGTACGACCGGCACCCTGATGGGCTGCGCGCGCTGGTTCTGGCAGTGGCGGCGCCGGGTGCGGATCGTCGCGGTGGACACCGTCGGCTCGGTGACCTTCGGCGGGCCCGCGCGTCCGCGGATGATCCCGGGGCTCGGCATGGGCGTACGTCCGCCGATGCTCGACGAGTCGTACGTCGACGACGTGGTGCACGTGGAGGAGGCGGACACCGTCCGCGTCTGCCGCCGGCTGGCCGCCCGGGGGTTCCTGTTCGGCGGGTCCACGGGCACGGTCGTCAGCGGGGCGTCCACCTGGATGGACCTGCACGGGGCACGGGACCTCACCTCCGTGGCCATCGCCCCCGACCTCGGCGAGCGCTACCTCGACACCGTCCACAGCCCGAGCTGGTCGGTGAACCCGCGCGGCGAGGACACGCTCGGCTCCGGCGACCTGGCCGCGCTGTCGCGGCCGGCCTGACCGGACGGCGGCGCTCCGGCGGACGGGGGGTGCGGCGGGAGTTTGGTGACGATCGCCGCACCGCGGGTAGGTTCGCAGTCATGGCAGCCCGCACCCACACCGTGACCAACCAGGCTCCGCCGCTGGTCGCGTACGACCTCTTCACCGCCGACCGGGCCCTGGTGGAGGCGGTCGACCGGCATCTCGCCCCCGAGCTCCTCGACGAGGCGCGCGGCGAACTGTCGGCCCTCGGGCGCACCTCCGGGTCCACACAGGTCCAGAAGTGGGGGGCGCTGGCCAACGAGAACCCGCCGAAGCTGCTCACCCACGACCGCTACGGCGAGCGCCTGGACGAGGTGGAGTTCCATCCGTCCTGGCACCGGCTGCTCGGCAAGGGCGTCTCGGCGGGTCTTACGGCGGCCTGGTCGCGGCCGGGCGGGCATGTGCGGCGCGCGGCCGGTTTCCTGGTCTGGAGCCAGGTCGAGGCGGGCAACGGCTGTCCGCTGTCGATGACCCACGCGGCGGTGCCCGCGCTGCGCACCGACCCGGCGCTGGCCGCCGAGTGGGAGCCCCGGCTCACCTCCACCGTCTACGACCAGGACCTGCGTCCGGCCGCGCAGAAGGCCGGTGCCCTGTTCGGTATGGGCATGACGGAGAAGCAGGGCGGCAGCGACGTCCGTGCGAACACCACGCGCGCGCGGCCGCTCGCCGAGGACGGGACGTACGAGCTGACGGGCCACAAGTGGTTCTGCTCGGCGCCGATGTCGGACGGCTTCCTCGTCCTGGCGCAGGCGGACCCCGCCGGCGAACGGAGCGGACGGGGTGACCAGGACGGCCGGGACGCGCTCACCTGCTTCCTGGTGCCGCGCGTGCTGGAGGACGGCACCCGCAACGTCTTCCGGATCCAGCGGCTCAAGGACAAGCTGGGCAACCGGTCGAACGCCTCCGCGGAGGTCGAGTTCGACGGCACCTGGGCGCGCCGGGTCGGCGAGGAGGGGCGCGGGGTGCGCTCCATCATGGGGATGGTCGCCGCGACCCGCCTGGACTGTGTGCTCGGCTCCGCGGGGCTGATGCGGCAGGCCGTCGCGCAGGCCGTGCACCACTGCGAGCACCGCGAGGCGTTCGGCGGCCGGCTGGTCGACAAGCCCCTGATGCGCAACGTCCTGGCGGACCTGGCCCTGGAGTCGGAGGCGGCGACGACCCTCGCGCTGCGGCTCGCCGCCGCGTACGACGACGGCGGCGAGCAGGAGCGGGCCTTCCTGCGGCTCGCGGTGCCGGCGGCCAAGTACTGGGTGACCAAGCGGTGCACGCCGGTCGTGGTGGAGGCCCTGGAGTGCCTGGGCGGCAACGGGTACGTGGAGGAGTCCGGCATGCCGCGGCTGCTGCGCGAGTCGCCGCTCAACTCCATCTGGGAGGGCGCGGGGAACGTCCAGGCGCTCGATGTGCTGCGGGCCCTGCAGCGGGAGCCGTCCGCCCTGAACGCGTACCTCCAGGAGGTCGGTCTGGCGCGCGGCGCCGATCACCGGCTGGACGGCGCGATCAAGGACCTGCTGACCGAACTCGCCGATCTGGGCGGTGTCGAGGGGCGCGCACGGCGGATCGTCGAGCGGATCGCCCTGGTGCTGCAGGGTTCGCTGCTGGTGCGCTTCGCGCCGCCGGAGGTCGCCGACGCGTTCTGCGCGTCACGGCTCGGCGGGGACCGGGGTTCGTCGCTGGGGACGCTGCCGCACACGCTCGACCTGGCCTCGGTGGTGGAGCGGGCGCGCCCCGTCTCCTGACCCGGCCCCGGCCGGTGCGGCCCGCCCTGGCACGGGGGTGGTGCCGCGCCGACACGGCACCACCCCCGTGCGTCGTAGAGTTTCGGCCGTGCACCGGGCGTCGCACCAGAGTTGCAGAGGGTTGCAACGTCTCCGCACCCTGCTCTTACCTTGCATACCCTGCATGGAATCTCCGCCGCGTGTTCGGATTGTCGCGCTCGGTGACGGACACCCGTCGCCGGGAGGGACCGACAGCTGCCGGCTGTCCGCTCAGGCCCTTCGGGAGGACACGATGGCGCACTCGCCCAAGAACGTGGCAGGGCTGACCTCCAGGGACGCGGCACGGGCGGCCCGCGTACTCGACGAGGTGCGCGACGCCACCCTGTCCGGGCAGCCCGGGCCCCTTGGTCCGCGGCCGGTCATCGGGGAGTCCTGGGGACGCATGCTGCGCAGCGGCGTCGACCCCGACCACGACTTCCGCGCCGGGCTGCTCGACCGCGACGAGATCGAGCGGCGGCGCCGGGAGTCCCCGCTGCGGCACGTCCTGCCGGTGCTGCGCGAAGGGCTGCTGTCGGTCGCGGACATCACCCACCACATCATGGTCGTGGCGGACGCCGAGGGCCGGGTGCTGTGGCGCGAGGGCAGCAGGCCCGTGCTGCACAGGGCCGACGGCTTCGGTTTCGAACTCGGCGCGGACTGGGGCGAGAACGTCGTGGGCACGAACGGCATCGGCACCCCCGCGGTCGTCCGCCGGCCCGTCCAGGTCTTCGCCGCCGAGCACTTCGTACGCACCCACGCCACCTGGACCTGCACGGGCGCACCGATCACCGACCCGCGCGACGGCCGGCTGATCGGTGTCGTGGACGTCAGCGGGCCCTGGGAGACGATGCACCCGTCGACCCTCGCGTGGGTCGGCTCCGTGGCCAAGCTCGCCGAGGCGCGGCTGCGGGAGCGGCATCTGACCGCGCTGGACCGGCTGCGCTCGGTGGCCGCGCCGGTCCTCGCCCGGATCACCGGCCGTGCCCTCGCGGTCGACCGGGACGGCTGGACCGCCTCGGTCACGGGCATGCCGCACCTGGACCGGGTCGCGCTGCCCGCCGCGCCCGCCGCCGACCGGATCTGGCTGCCGTCGCTCGGCCTGTGCTCGCTGGAGCCGCTGGCCGAGGGCTGGCTGATCCGCGCCCCGGAGGGAGCCCGCGCGCCGGGCGGTGCCACCCGGATCGAGCTGGACGTCTCGCAGCCGCGCCGCTGGTCGGTGACCGTGGCGGACACCGCGGGCACCTGGACCCATGAACTGAGTCCGCGGCACACCGAGTTGCTGTATCTGCTGGCCCTGCACCGCACCGGCCGCAGCGCCGCCGCGCTCGCCGACGACATGTTCGGCGACCCGGCCCGCACGGTGACGGTACGGGCCGAGATGTCGCGTGTGCGCCGCTACTTGGGAGCCGTCCTGGAGCACCGCCCGTACCGTTTCCGCGAGACGGCCGAGGTGCGGGTGGTCCTCCCCGACAACCCCGGTGACCTGCTTCCGTATTCGACGGCTCCGGGGGTGGTGCGCTCACGCGTCACGGGTGCCGCGGCGGGCCCGGTGGACGCGGGGTGGGCGAACCGTCTTCCCGGGTGACGACGGTATCCTCGTCCGTCCGTGGGAGCCATGGGCGCAATCCCGACCTATTACCGGGTATTCGACCTGGCTCGCCCCCCTCTGCCGTACCATCCAACCCACGGCCCCCCACATCCGTCTCCTCCGGCTCAACCGCTGGATCGCAGGAGGCAGTTGGCCGCCGACGGGAGGACCTATGACGTATCGAGGCAGACATCGCCGCCGGACCAAGGGGCGTGTCCTGCGGGCCACCCTGTCCGGGGCCGCCCTCGCCCTCACCGCCGCCGCCACCATCATCACCACCTCGCAGGCCGCGGGCAGCGACAACCCCGGCCCTCTGAAGCCGCTCACCTCCGCGTCCGAGATCGGCAAGCTGCAGCTGCACGAGAACCTGGTCGCCGAGTCGACGCTGGACACCCTGCAGAACTCGATGGGCGGATCCGTGGGGGTCGACGCGGTCCTCAGGAGCGCCAACCACCCGATGCGCAACAAGGCCGACTGCGCCGCGACCGAGTCGGCCGCCCTGCCCGTCGAGCCGACCGCGTCCCGCGCGTACTGCTGGGACAGCGGGGACGCCACGACACAGAAGTGGCTGCCGCAGTCCGTCACCACCTCCGGGGACGCCGACAACGACGGCAAGTGGGGCTCCGACCGGGTCATCCTGGCGGGCTGGACCCACAACGACCACAAGGCGGGCGAGCCCGACGCCGACAAGGGTCTCGCCCGGGTCGCCTTCATCGACGCGAACGACCCGAAGAACCTCAAGTACCGCTGGGTCCTGCTGGTCGCCCCGCTCTCCGGCGGCAAGGACTTCGGGGCCGTCCGCTCGCACGTCGGCGGCATGGTCTGGTACCAGGACAAGCTGATCGTCACCGCGAAGAACGGCGCCGATCACGACAACGCCCTGTTCGTCTTCGACATGAACCGCATCCTGCGGGCCGATGTGAACAGCACCGAGGTCGGCAAGGTCAGCGGCGGCTGGTCGGCGCGCGGCTACCAGTACGTACTGCCGGCCATCGGCTCGTACAACCTCACCGGCGGGGCGTGCGGCGCGAGCGACAACGACGGGCGTCCCTGTTTCGCGTCGGTCTCCCTGGACCGCACCTCGACCCCGGACAGCCTGGTCGCGAACGAGTGGTTCAGCTCCGGCGGCACGGAACCGGCGCGCGTCTGGCGCTACTACTACAGCACCGCGAGCGACCGCACGGGCCTGCTCGGCAGCAACGCCAGTGACCTCGTGAACGCCGACGAGGCGTACGAGACCAAGGCCGTCGGGCTGCAGGGCGTCCTCTCGCACAAGCCGGACGGCGCGGACAAGGCCGACTGGTACACCGGTTACGCCCCGGGCAGCCGCGACAAGCACGGCACGCTCTGGCGCCAGAACGAGAGCGCCGCCAAGGCCGCGCAGTGCGGCGACGGCGGCACGTCGTACGCCTGCTGGGGCCAGCACACCGAGTCCCTGTCGTACTGGCAGGAGACCGGCGAGCTGTGGACGCTCACCGAGTGGGCGGCGAACAAGGACAACGCGTGGGAGGCACCGGCGATCCCGGAGCGGGTGCTGTACTCGGTCCCGCTGTCGGCGGTCGACGACTCCGTGCAGTGACCGGGGTCTGAGGGACGGGCGGCCCGCTTTGGAGGGGAGCCCGTCCCCGTGGTTCGCTGGCCCGCATGAGCATCGCTGTGACCACCTGGTCCCTGGAGCAGACCGCTCCGGCAGACCGGCTGCCCGCCGCCGCGCCCGACGGTGACGTCCGGATCGCCCGCGCCGAGGTGCCCTCCCCCGAGTTCAGCCGCTTCCTGTACGCCTCCGTGGGCGGGGACATCCGCTGGACGGACCGGCTCGGCTGGACGTACGCGCAGTGGCGGGAGGACCTGGAGCGGCCGGGCACGGAGACCTGGGTCGCCTACGACCGCGGGACGCCCGCCGGATACGTACAGCTGCAGGCGCAGGACGACGGGGTCGTGGAGATCGTCTACTTCGGCCTGATCCCGGCCTTCCGCGGCCGGCGCATCGGCGGACACCTCCTCTCGTACGGGGTCGCGCGGGCCTGGGACCTGGCCGACCGCTGGCCGGGGCGGGCGCAGACCAAGCGCGTCTGGTTGCATACATGCAGCAAGGACGGGGAGCACGCGATGGACAACTATCTGCGCCGTGGCTTCAAGCTCTTCGACACCAAGGTGGAGGAGGAACCCGAGGTGACCACCCCGGGCCCCTGGCCCGGAGCACAGGTCGGCTGACCTGGCGGGATGTGATCCGCACCCGATCTTGTGACCGTCACGACCCTTGTCCCACATCCCGGGACAAGGGTGTCCGCATCCTGGACGAAGCTGGACTGTGTCCAGATCGCCGTGACACGCTTCCGTCATGTCTGGAACTGGAATTGCCTTGGTGAGTCGGCGGCACGTCGACCTCGGCCGCATGTCCAGCGCCATCTGTCCGGTCCGCTGACCCACGGCACCAGGGGCCGCGCCCCCGTGCCCGGCACCACCGACATTCTCCCTGTCTCGACTTGCGCAATGCCGCGCACGCATGCCCGTATGCACTCGTACGCGCAGGTCAGAGCCGCATCCGTCTGTCCCGAAGGACGTAGAAACCATGGCCGCCACTCCGCAGGATCCCGCTGCCGCAACGCCCCGCCGCAAGGTGAGCCGTCACCGCGGTGAGGGCCAGTGGGCCGTGGGTCACTACACCCCGCTCAACGGCAACGAGCAGTTCAAGAAGGACGACGACGGTCTCAACGTGCGGACGCGCATTGAGACGGTCTACTCCAAGCGGGGCTTCGACTCGATCGACCCCAACGACCTGCGCGGCCGTATGCGCTGGTGGGGGCTCTACACCCAGCGCAAGCCCGGCATCGACGGCGGCAAGACCGCGGTCCTGGAGCCGGAGGAGCTGGACGACAAGTACTTCATGCTGCGGGTACGGATCGACGGCGGACGCCTGACCACCCGGCAGCTGCGCGTCATCGGCGAGATCTCGCAGGAGTTCGCGCGCGGGACCGCCGACCTCACCGACCGGCAGAACGTCCAGTACCACTGGATCCGCATCGAGGACGTCCCGGAGATCTGGGAGCGCCTGGAGGCCGTCGGTCTTTCCACGACCGAGGCCTGCGGTGACACGCCCCGTGTGATCCTCGGCTCGCCCGTCGCCGGTATCGCCGAGGACGAGATCATCGACGGCACGCCCGCCATCGAGGAGATCCACCGCCGGGTCATCGGCAACAAGGACTTCTCGAACCTGCCCCGCAAGTTCAAGACCGCGGTCTCCGGCTCGCCGCTCCTGGACGTGGCGCACGAGATCAACGACGTCGCCTTCGTCGGCGTGAACCACCCGGAGCACGGCCCCGGCTTCGACCTCTGGGTCGGCGGCGGCCTCTCCACCAACCCGAAGATCGGCCAGCGCCTCGGGGCCTGGGTCCCGCTCGACGAGGTCGCCGACGTCCACATCGGCGTCCTGTCGATCTTCCGCGACTACGGCTACCGGCGCCTGCGCACCCGCGCCCGGCTGAAGTTCCTGGTCGCCGACTGGGGCGTCGAGAAGTTCCGCCAGGTCCTGGAGGACGAGTACCTGCAGCGCAAGCTCGTCGACGGCCCGGCCCCCGACCAGCCGCTCGCCCGCTGGCGCGACCACATCGGTGTGCACCGGCAGCAGGACGGCCGCTTCTACGTCGGTTTCGCGCCGCGCGTCGGCCGCGTCGACGGCACCACCCTGACGAAGATCGCCGAACTGGCGGAGGCGCACGGCTCCGGCCGGCTGCGGACCACCGTCGAGCAGAAGATGATCGTGCTCGACGTCGAGCAGGACCGGATCGACTCCCTGGTGGAGGGCCTGGAGGCGCTCGACCTGAAGGTCAGGCCGTCCAGCTTCCGGCGCGGCACGATGGCCTGCACCGGCATCGAGTACTGCAAGCTCGCCATCGTCGAGACCAAGGCCCGCGGCGCCTCGCTGATCGACGAACTCGAACGCCGTATGCCCGAGTTCGACGAGCCCGTCACCATCAACATCAACGGCTGCCCGAACGCCTGCGCCCGCATCCAGGTCGCGGACATCGGTCTCAAGGGCCAGCTGATGCTCGACAGCGAGGGCAACCAGGTCGAGGGCTACCAGGTGCACCTGGGCGGCGCGCTCGGCCTCGAAGCCGGCTTCGGCCGCAAGGTCCGCGGTCTGAAGGTCACCGCGGACGACCTGCCCGACTACGTCGAGCGGGTCCTCAAGCGCTTCGAGGAGGAGCGCGAGGACGGCGAGCGCTTCGCCACGTGGGCCACCCGCGCCTCCGAGGAGGCCCTGTCATGAGCGAACGCGCGGCGCCCTTCTACTGCCCCTACTGCGGCGACGAGGACCTGCGTCCGAGCGAGCAGGGACACGGGGCGTGGGAATGCGGGGCGTGCAATCGAGCCTTCCAGTTGAAGTTCCTCGGGCTGCTGACCCGTGGACTTCAGCGCAACGACGGTGGAGGGGACGAGATATGACGGCCGTTCGGACCGATACCGACACTGATACCGAGACCGGTACCACTGCTGAACCCGGTGGTGACACCGACGCCGAGCTCAAGGCGCTCGCCGAGCGGGCCGGCCGCGACCTGGAGGACGCCTCCGCGCTGGAGATCCTCCAGTGGGCCGTGCAGACGTTCGGCAAGCAGTTCTGCGTCACCTCCTCGATGGAGGACGCGGTGGTCGCCCACCTGGCGTCCCGCGCGAACCCCGGCGTGGACGTCGTGTTCCTCGACACGGGCTACCACTTCCCCGAGACCATCGGCACCCGGGACGCGGTCGAGGCCGTGATGGACGTCAACGTCATCACGCTCACCCCGCGCCAGACCGTCGCCGAGCAGGACGCCGAGTACGGGCCCAAGTTGCACGACCGCGACCCCGACCTGTGCTGCGCGCTGCGGAAGGTCGCGCCGCTGGAGCAGGGACTGACCAAGTACCGCGCCTGGGCCACGGGCCTGCGCCGCGACGAGTCCCCGACCCGCGCGAACACCCCCGTCGTCGGCTGGGACGAGAAGCGCCGCAAGGTCAAGATCTCGCCCATCGCCCGCTGGACGCAGGACGACGTGGACGCGTACGTGAGCGAGCACGGGGTCCTCACCAACCCGCTCCTCATGGACGGCTACCCGTCCGTCGGCTGCGCCCCCTGCACCCGCCGGGTCCTGGAGGGCGAGGACGCCCGCGCCGGCCGCTGGTCGGGCCGCAACAAGACCGAGTGCGGACTGCACGGCTGACCATGACCGCGACGCCCGAGACCAACGCGACGCCCGTGACGACCGGTCCTGCCGCGACGAACGTGACGACCGTGACCGGCCCGACGACCTCGATGAACCAGGAGAACCAAGTGACCGGAGCCACCGTCTGGCTCACGGGTCTGCCGAGCGCCGGCAAGACCACCATCGCGTACGAGCTGGCCACCCGGCTGCGCGAGGAGGGCCACCGCGTCGAGGTGCTCGACGGCGACGAGATCCGTACGTTCCTGACGGCGGGCCTCGGCTTCAGCCGCGAGGACCGGCACACGAACGTCCAGCGCATCGGCTTCCTCGCCGACCTGCTGTCCCGCAACGGCGTCACGACGCTGGTGCCGGTCATCGCCCCGTACGCCGACAGCCGCGAGGCGGTGCGCAAGCGCCACCAGGCGAGCGGTGCCGCGTACCTGGAGGTGCATGTCGCCACACCGGTCGAGGTGTGCAGCGAGCGGGACGTGAAGGGCCTGTACGCCAAGCAGGCGGCGGGCGAGATCTCCGGGCTCACCGGGGTCGACGACCCCTACGAGGCGCCCGAGTCGCCCGATCTGCGCATCGAGTCGCACACCCAGTCCGTGCAGGAGTCCGCGGCGGCGCTTCACGCGCTGCTCGCCGAGAGGGGTCTCGCATGACGACCGTCGCCGACGTCTCCGAGGAGGGGACGAGCAGCCCGTACGCCCTGAGCCATCTGGACGCGCTGGAGTCCGAGGCGGTGCACATCTTCCGCGAGGTGGCGGGCGAGTTCGAGCGGCCGGTGGTGCTCTTCTCCGGCGGCAAGGACTCCATCGTCATGCTCCACCTGGCACTGAAGGCGTTCGCGCCCGCCGCGGTGCCCTTCTCCCTGCTCCATGTGGACACAGGACACAACTTTCCGGAAGTCCTGGAGTACCGCGACCGCACGGTCAAGAAGCATGGGCTGCGGCTCCATGTGGCCTCCGTACAGGAGTACATCGACCGTGGTGTGTTGCGGGAACGTCCCGACGGAACCCGTAACCCGCTCCAGACCGTGCCGCTGACCGAGAAGATCCAGGCCGAGCGGTTCGACGCCGTCTTCGGCGGCGGACGCCGCGACGAGGAGAAGGCCCGCGCCAAGGAACGCGTCTTCTCCCTGCGCGACGAGTTCTCCCAGTGGGACCCCCGCCGCCAGCGCCCCGAACTGTGGAACCTCTACAACGGCCGCCACGCCCCCGGCGAACACGTCCGCGTCTTCCCCCTGTCCAACTGGACCGAGCTCGACGTGTGGCAGTACATCGCCCGCGAAGGCATCGAACTGCCCGAGATCTACTTCGCGCACGAACGCGACGTGTTCCAGCGCGCCGGCATGTGGCTCACCGCCGGCGACTGGGGCGGCCCCAAGGACAACGAAACCGTCGAGACGCGCCTGGTGCGCTACCGCACGGTCGGCGACATGTCCTGCACCGGCGCCGTCGACTCCGACGCCACCACGCTGGAAGCCGTGATCACCGAGATCGCCGCCTCCCGGCTCACCGAGCGGGGCGCCACCCGCGCCGACGACAAGATGTCCGAGGCCGCGATGGAAGACCGCAAGCGCGAGGGGTACTTCTAGCCATGACGAGCACCATCGAGCCCACCGAGCCCGTAGAGCCGCTGTCGGTCGAGCAGCTGTCCGAGACGACGCTGCTCCGTTTCGCGACCGCGGGTTCCGTCGACGACGGCAAGTCCACCCTCGTGGGCCGCCTTCTCCACGACTCCAAGTCGGTCCTCACCGACCAGCTGGAGGCCGTCGAGCACGCCTCCCGCAACCGGGGCCAGGACACCCCCGACCTCGCCCTGCTCACCGACGGCCTGCGCGCCGAACGCGAACAGGGCATCACCATCGACGTCGCCTACCGCTACTTCGCCACGGCGAAAAGGCGCTTCATCCTCGCCGACACCCCCGGCCACGTGCAGTACACCCGCAACATGGTCACCGGCGCCTCCACCGCCGAACTGACGGTGGTCCTGGTCGACGCGCGCAACGGCGTCGTCGAGCAGACCCGCCGCCACGCCGCGATCGCAGCCCTGCTGCGCGTCCCGCACGTCGTGCTCGCCGTGAACAAGATGGACCTGGTCGACTACCAGGAGCCGGTGTTCGCCGCGATCGCCGAGGAGTTCACGGCGTACGCGTCCGAGCTGGGCGTTCCCGAGATCACCGCGATCCCCATCTCCGCGCTCGCCGGGGACAACGTGGTGGACCCGTCCGCGAACATGGACTGGTACGGCGGGCCCACCTTCCTGGAGCACCTGGAGACCCTGCCGGTCAGCCACGACCTGGCGACCTGCCACGCGCGCCTCCCCGTGCAGTACGTGATCCGTCCGCAGACCGCCGAACACCCCGACTACCGCGGGTACGCCGGGCAGATCGCGGCCGGCGCGTTCCGTGTCGGTGAGGCGGTCACCGTGCTGCCCTCCGGGCGCACCTCGCGCATCGCCTCGATCGACCTGCTGGGCGAACCGGTCGACCTGGCCTGGACGACGCAGTCGGTGACGGTCCTCCTGGAGGACGACGTCGACATCTCGCGCGGCGACCTCATCGTGCCGACCAAGGACGCGCCCGCGACCACGCAGGACATCGAGGCGACGGTCTGCCACGTGGCCGACGCGCCGCTGACCATCGGCCACCGGGTGCTGCTCAAGCACGGCACCCGCACGGTCAAGGCGGTCGTCAAGGACATCCCCTCGCGGCTGACCCTCGACGACCTGTCCCTGCACCCGCACCCGGGCCACCTGGTCGCCAACGACATCGGGCGCGTGAAGATCCGTACCGCCGAGCCGCTGCCCGTGGACTCGTACGCCGACTCGCGGCGCACCGGCTCGTTCATCCTCATCGACCCCTCCGACGGCACCACGCTCACCGCGGGCATGGTCGGCGAGTCCTTCGCCTCCCCGGAGCCGGTGCGGGCCGAGGCCGACGAGGACGGGTGGGACTTCTGACATGAGGGCCACCACGGACTTCTACTCCACGTTCGCGAAGGAGGGCGGCCGCGTCGGCAGCGGCGCCCTCGGCGCCGGACAGGGCGGAGTCGCGCGATGTGCGGGCTGACGTACGCGCACTGCCTGCGCGCCCCGTCCCCCCGCCCGCCGTCGCGGATACGACGAAGACCTGCCGACCTCCCGGCCACGACCTGAAGAACCGTGACCGCCGGGCCGACGAGAGGAAACCCTCCCGTGCCTGCCAAGGGCTCCACCCTGCTTCGCCGCGGCATCGCCGTGGCCGCCGCTCTTCCCCTCCTGACCCTCGCCGCCTGCGGCTACGGCTCCGACAAGGACGAGGACACCTCGAAGGTCGCCGCCGAGGGCAAGAAGCTCTCCGCCGACACCGTCCGGATCGGCTACTTCCCGAACCTGACGCACGCCACCGCACTCGTGGGTGACCAGGAGGGGCTGCTGCAGAAGGAGCTCGGGGGCACGAAGGCCTCGTACTCCCAGTTCAACGCCGGCCCGTCGGAGATCGAGGCGCTGAACTCCGGGTCGATCGACATCGGCTGGATCGGCCCCTCCCCCGCCATCAACGGCTACAGCACGACCGACGGCAAGGGCCTGCGGATCATCGGCGGTTCCGCCTCCGGCGGTGTGAAGCTGGTGGTGAACCCGGACAAGATCAAGTCCACGAAGGACATCAAGGGCAAGAAGATCGCCACCCCGCAGCTGGGCAACACGCAGGACGTGGCGTTCCTCAACTGGATCGCCGAGCAGGGCTGGAAGGTCAACGCCGAGAGCGGCAAGGGCGACGTCTCCGTGGTCCGCACGGACAACAAGATCACGCCGGACGCCTACAAGTCGGGGTCCATCGACGGCGCGTGGGTGCCGGAGCCGACCGCGTCCAAGCTGGTCGCCGAGGGCGCGAAGGTGCTGCTCGACGAGGCCGACCTGTGGCCCGACAAGAAGTTCGTGATCACGAACATCATCGTGTCGCAGAAGTTCCTCAAGGAGCACCCGGACGTCGTCGAGGCCGTGCTGCGCGGCTCGGTGAAGACCAACAAGTGGATCAACGCCAACCCGGACGAGGCGAAGGCCGCCGCCAACACCAAGCTCAAGGAGCTGTCCGGCAAGGAGCTGCCCGCCGAGGTCATCGACCCGGCGTGGAAGTCGATCCAGTTCACCGACGACCCGCTGGCCTCGACCCTCAACACCGAGGCGGAGCACGCGGTGAAGGCCGGTCTGCTGGAGAAGCCGAAGCTCGACGGCATCTACGACCTCGCGCCGCTGAACAAGGTCCTGGCGGCCGAGGGCGCGAGCGCGGTCGACGACGCCGGTCTCGGCGTCAAGTAAGCCCGGACAGCAGAGAGTTCAGGCCCGGACCCATGAGTTCCCAGGAGGTGACGACCGTGGCAACCGCCCTCGCCAAGACCGCCGACGCCGAAGCCGGTACGTCGGCGGAGTACGCCGCCCGGATCGAGCACGTCTCGAAATCCTTCGCCGGCCCCGCCGGGCAGCAGCTCGTCCTGGACGACATCACGCTCGATGTCGCGCCCGGCGAGTTCGTCACCCTCCTGGGAGCTTCCGGGTGCGGCAAGTCGACGCTGCTGAATCTGGTCGCGGGGCTCGACAAGCCGTCCGCGGGCGGCATCAGCACCGACGGCCGGCCGGCCCTGATGTTCCAGGAGCACGCCCTCTTCCCGTGGCTGACCGCGGGCAAGAACATCGAACTGGCCCTGAAGCTGCGGGGCGTGCCCAAGGCCGACCGCCGCACCCGGGCGGAGGAGCTCCTGACGCTCGTCCGGCTGGAGGGCGCGTACGGCAAGCGGGTGCACGAGCTGTCCGGCGGGATGCGGCAGCGGGTCGCGCTGGCCCGCGCGCTCGCCCAGGACAGCCGGCTGCTGCTGATGGACGAGCCGTTCGCGGCCCTCGACGCCATCACCCGGGACGTGCTGCACGACGAGCTGACCCGGATCTGGCGCGAGACGAACGTGTCGGTGCTGTTCGTGACGCACAACGTGCGCGAGGCGGTACGGCTCGCCGAGCGCGTGGTGCTGCTGTCCTCGCGCCCGGGGCGCGTCGCGCGGGAGTGGACGGTCGATATTCCGCAGCCGCGCCGTATCGAGGACCCCGCCGTGGCGGAACTGTCCGTCGAGATCACCGAACAACTGCGTGGGGAGATCCGCCGCCATGGCCAGCACTGAGACGAGCGCCGTCAAGGACGGCGGCGTACCGGGCAAGGGCGACGAGGACGAGGGCGTCCGGCAGAGCACTGACCTCGCCGGACTCGAAGCCGGACTCGACGCGCTGGACACGGTCCAGACGAAGAGGGCCCCCTTCCGCAGGACCTTCGTGGAGAAGATCTTCCCGCCGATCGTCGCCGTGGCCCTGGTGCTGGTGGTCTGGCAGGTCCTGGTGTGGGCCGAGGTCACCGACAGCTACAAGCTGCCCGCCCCGTCCGCGGTCTGGGACGAGGTCCAGGAGGCCTGGCTGGAGGGCACGCTCCTCGAATACATCTGGACGAGCGTCTCGCGCGGTCTGCTGGGCTTCCTGATGGCGCTCGTGATCGGCACCCCGCTCGGGTTGCTGGTCGCGCGGGTGAAGTTCGTGCGCGCGGCGATCGGCCCGATCCTGTCCGGCCTCCAGTCGCTGCCGTCGGTGGCGTGGGTGCCGCCGGCCGTGCTGTGGCTGGGCCTCAACGACTCGATGATGTACGCGGTCATCCTGCTCGGCGCGGTCCCCTCGATCGCCAACGGACTCGTCTCCGGCGTCGACCAGGTCCCGCCGCTGTTCCTGCGCGCGGGCCGCACGATGGGCGCGACGGGGCTGCGCGGCACCTGGCACGTCGTGATCCCGGCCGCGCTGCCCGGCTACCTCGCGGGGCTGAAGCAGGGCTGGGCGTTCTCCTGGCGCTCCCTGATGGCCGCCGAGATCATCGCGTCCTCGCCGGACCTGGGTGTCGGTCTCGGCCAGCTGCTGGAGAACGGGCGTACGGCCAACAGCATGCCCATGGTGTTCCTCGCCATCCTCCTCATCCTGATCGTCGGTATCGCCATCGACCTGCTGATCTTCAGCCCGCTGGAGCGGTGGGTACTGCGCAGCCGAGGCCTCCTGGTGAAGAGCTGACCTCCATGTCGAAGCCGGTGCTCCTCGTCATCGCCCACGGCAGCCGCGACCCGCGCCATGCCGAGACCGTGCACGCCCTGGTACGCCAGGTGCGGGCGCGGCGGCCCGGGGTGCGCGTGGAGACCGGCTTCCTGGAGTTCAACCTCCCGTCCGTCGCGGGCAAGCTGGAGTCCCTGGCGGCGGAGGGCGTACGCGACGTCGTCGCCCTCCCCCTGCTCCTGACCCGCGCCTTCCACGCGAAGGCGGACATCCCGTCGGTGCTGCGCGAGGCACCGGCCCGGCTGCGGATCCGGCAGGCCGAGGTACTCGGCCCGTCACCGCTGCTGACGGCCGCGCTCGAACGGCGGCTGTACGAGGCGGGGCTGACCCCCGCCGACAAGCCCTCGACCGGGGTCGTCCTGGCCGCGGCGGGGTCCACCGACCCGGAGGCGATCGCAGTGATCGCAGACATCGCGCGGGAGTGGCGGCGGACCGGTTGGTGCGCCGTGCGGCCTGCGTTCGCCTCCGCCGGATCGCTGCCGCGGACGGGGGAGGTGGTGCGGTCCTTGCGTGCGCTGGGGTGTGCGCGGGTGGTTGTGGCGCCGTACTTCCTCGCGCCGGGGCGGTTGCCCGACCGCGTCGCGCGGGAGGGTGGTGGGGCGGACCTGCTCGCGCCTGTGCTCGGCGCGGCGCCTGAGGTCGCGCGCGTCCTCCTCGCCCGCTACGACGCGGCCACCGTGTCGGCTCCGGCCGCCGTGGGGGCTTGAACGTTCGCCTGCGGGCCGGGTGGGGGTGCCCGTAACCAATTGCGCAGTTCCCCGCGCCCCTAGGTGGCTGCGGGCCGGTGGGGGTGCCGGTAACCGATTGCGCAGTTCCCCGCGCCCCTGAGTGCCTGCGGGTCCGGTGGGGGTGGCGGTAACCGATTGCGCAGTTCCCCGCGCCCCTAGGTGGCTGCGGGTTCGGTGGGGGCGGGGGTTACGGATTGCGCAGTTCCCCGCGCCCCTAGGTACCTAGGGG
>NZ_JBHWZP010000079.1:0-33028 GCF_042728395.1 Streptomyces sp. NPDC060205 | reverse complement strand
GTGGACATGTCCACTCCAGCCGCCCGCCGCCTTTTCTTTAAGGGGCGCGGGGAACTGCGCGACCAGCCCCCACCGACCCGCACCCCGCAACGAACCCTCAGTTCCTCGGTCGTCAGCCGGAGACCTCGGACCGGTCCCCGCCCCACAGCGTGTGGAACGACCCCTCCCGGTCGGTCCGCCGATACGTGTGCGCCCCGAAGAAGTCCCGCTGCCCCTGCGTGAGCGCCGCAGGCAACCGCTCCGCACGCAGCGCGTCGTAGTAGGCGAGCGCCGCCGCGAACCCGGGCGTCGGCACGCCCTGCTGCACGGCGGAGACGAGCACCGCGCGCCAGTCGTCCTGCGCCGCCGCGATCTCCTGCGCGAACGTGTCGTCGGAGAGCAGGCTCGGCAGATCCGCGCGCGCGTCGTACGCGGCCCGGATCCGGTCGAGGAACGCCGCCCGGATGATGCAGCCGCCGCGCCAGATCGAGGCGACCGCGCCCAGGTCGATGTTCCAGTCGTACTCGGCGCTGCCGGCCGAGACCTCGTGGAAGCCCTGCGTGTACGACACGATCTTCGACGCGTACAGCGCCTGCTCCACCTGGTCGGCGAACGCCGACGCCTCGGACTCGCTCAGCGCCGTCGCCGAGGGCCCGGCGAGCCCGCGGGAGGCCTCGCGCAGCGCGCTGTGGCCCGACAGCGACCGGGCGAAGACCGCCTCGGCGATGCCCGACACCGGAACGCCCAGGTCGAGGGCGATCTGCACGGTCCAGCGGCCCGTGCCCTTCTGCTCGGCCTGGTCCTGGACCACGTCCACGAACGGCTTGCCCGTCGCCGCGTCCACGTGGGACAGGACCTCGGCGGTGATCTCGATCAGGTACGAGTCGAGCCGCCCGGTGTTCCAGGTGCGGAAGATGTCGGCGATCTGCGCGGGGGAGTAGCCCGCCACGTCACGCAGCAGCTGGTACGCCTCGCCGATCAGCTGCATGTCGGCGTACTCGATGCCGTTGTGCACCATCTTCACGAAGTGCCCGGCGCCGTCGGGGCCGACGTGCGTGACGCACGGGGAGCCGTCCTCGGCCTTCGCGGAGATCTTCTCCAGCATCGGGCCCAGCGACTCGTACGACTCGGCCGGACCGCCCGGCATGATGCTGGGGCCGTTGAGCGCGCCCTCCTCGCCGCCGGAGATGCCCGCGCCGACGAAGTGGATGCCCTGCTCGCGCAGCTCGCGCTCCCGGCGCCGGGTGTCCGCGAAGTGCGCGTTGCCGCCGTCGATGATCATGTCGCCGGGCTCCAGGAGCGGGGCGAACTCCTGGATCACCGCGTCGGTCGGCTCACCGGCCTTCACCATGATCACCAGGCGGCGGGGCCGTTCAAGGGCGGCCACGAACTCCTTGGCGGTCTCCGTCGCGATGAAGTCGCCCTCGCTGCCGAACTCCTCCACCAGCGCGTGCGTGCGCGCCGCCGTCCGGTTGTGCAGGGCGACGGCGTATCCGTTCCGCGCGAAGTTACGGGCGAGATTGCGCCCCATCACCGCGAGTCCCGTGACGCCGATCTGCGCTGAGTTGCTCATACGGTTTGGCTCCTAAGATCCTGAATCAGTGGTGCCGGTCCTGCCCGCCAGTATTGACCCACCGACCATCCTGACTTGCCGGTTCTCCGACCGCACATCCTGCCTTGCCGACGTTGTGTACGCAGAAGAGGCGCCCTCGCCTCAGCCTCCCGGCGAACTTCACCCCCGCGGCTGCCACCGGTATGGACATCAACCGCCGTGAACGAAGGGGCATTCCTGGTCACTTGGCGGGATAGGGAGGCTGATTGCCCTCTTGTCATGGCCTGTTAGCAGCGTTTACTTTTGCCGCTCCTGACGCTTGTTTAGGGGGCACCTTCATGGCCGTACGCGGTCGGCACCGCCGGTATCAGCCCAACAGGATCAACCGCGCGTCACTCACTGTCACGGTGGGCGGTGCCGGAATGGCGATACCGCTCATCGGGACCGGCGTCGCGAACGCGGCCGACGTGGACACGTGGAACAAGGTCGCCGCCTGTGAGTCCACGAACAACTGGAACATCAACACGGGCAACGGCTACTACGGCGGCCTCCAGTTCAGCCAGTCCACCTGGGAGGCCTACGGCGGCCGGGCCTACGCGGCCCGCGCCGACCTCGCCACCAAGGACCAGCAGATAGCCGTCGCCGAGAAGGTCCTGGACGGTCAGGGGCCGGGCGCCTGGCCCACCTGCTCGCAGCGGGCGGGGCTCACGCGCGGTGGCGACAGCCCCGACATCAGCCCCTCGGGCAGCTCCACGCAGACCACCAAGCGCAAGGTCGACGTACAGCCGCAGACCACGCCCCAGTCCCGGGCCGGGACCGCCGAGATGTACACGGTCGTGCACGGCGACACGCTCTCCGGGATCGCGGGCACCCGGAAGATACCCGGCGGCTGGCGGCAGTTGTACGAGGCCAACCGCAAGACCGTCGGCGCCGACCCGGACCTGATCGTTCCCGGTCAGCGGCTGAGCCTGCACGGCAGGGCGCCCGGTACGGACGGCACCTCCACCGCGACGTCCGGCAAGGCGCAGACGAAGGACAAGAAGGAGAAGAAGGGCAAGAAGGAGAGGGTGGAGAAGGCCGAGGAGAAGTCGGAGAAGAAGACCCACTCCGTCACTCACACCCTCACCGCCCCGGTGAGCGCCGGCACCGGCACTCCGTACCACGCCACGGGTTCCTCCTGGTCGAAGGGCTACCACACGGGCGTCGACTTCCCGGTGCCGACGGGTACGTCCGTCAAGTCGGTCGGGGCGGGCAGCGTCGTGACCGCGGGCTGGGGCGGATCCTTCGGCTACCAGGTGGTGATCCGGCACGGAGACGGCCGCTACACCCAGTACGCCCACCTGTCCGCGATCTCCGTGAAGGCCGGGCAGAGCGTGGGGGCCGGCCAGCGCATCGGCCGGTCGGGCTCCACGGGCAACAGCTCGGGCCCGCATCTGCACTTCGAGGTGCGGACGGGGCCCGGTTTCGGCAGCGACGTCGACCCGGTCGCGTACCTGCGCGCCGGTGGCGTCAGGCTCTGACCGGTGGCGTCAGGATGTGGCGGCGTCAGGACTTGACGCAGGAGCGCAGCACCATCGGGGCGGGCAGCAGGGGCAGGCACGTAAGGCCGTAGTAGAAGCCTTCCGGCCACGCCACCTCGTCCGGGCCGTCCGGTACCTCGCCGGGCGGCGGGGGCCCGTTGGACCCGGGCGGTGACACCAGGGCCGCCTCGCGCGCGGCGGCGAACATCCCCCCGGCCGCGACCGGCGGCGCCTCCCGGCCGCCCGGCATCCCGGCCCCGGACGGGCGCGCCTGCTCACGTACGCCAGGGGCCGTCCGCGCGGCCGGTGCGAGCGGCTCGCCGCGCACCGCAGGCACCGTGAACGAGTCCTCTCGTACACCCGCCGGCGTGTACGCCTTGTCCCGCACTCCCGAGGAGATCCGCCGCTCGGCGGAGGCGGAGGCGGAGGCGGGGACGGCGGGCTGCTCGGAAGGAAAAAGCGCGATGGCCTGCTCGAAGTGGCTCGGCGCGGCCTCCGGAGCCGCGATCCGGGACACGTCCTGGGCCGGTTCCCGGGCCGCGTCCGCGGTCAGGGGTGCCGTGCCGGAGACCGGCGGGACCGACGCGGCCGGCAGCGTACGTTCCGAGCCGCTGATCCGCTCCGTGGTGAGCAGGATCAGACCGCCCGCGGCGACGACCCCGCAGCCGAGAGCGAGCATGGTGCCCGTCTCGCCGTAGCGGAACGTCTCGCCGAACATCGTGAGGCCCACCGCGGCGGCCACGATCGGGTTCACGACGGTCAGCGTGGCCAGCGGAGCCGCGAGTCCGGCGCCCCGGTAGGAGGCCTGCGACAGGAGCATTCCGGCGGTCGCCAGCACGCCGATCACGGCGAGGCTCGGCAGGTCGGCGAGCGCGACGCCACCGGTCCAGTCCACCGCGACGGTCTTCGTGAACACCGACGACATACCGAAGGCGACACCCGCCGCGATCGCCAGCAGCACACTGCGCACGGCCGGGTGCCGGTGCGCCGCGCGGGCCGCCGTCATCAGCGCCACCACCGCACCGCCGGTGACCAGGGCCACCACGACGCGCTGGGCGCTGTTCAGGGACTGCGAGTCGGCGGTGCCGACCAGCGCCAGGATCCCGGCCAGACCGACCGTCGCCATGATCGCGCCGCGCCAAGCGGCCGCGCCTGCCCTGCGGCGGACGAAGACGGCGGCCATGGGCAGCGCGAACACGATGGTCAGCGCGCCCAGCGGCTGCACCAGGCTGAGCGGCCCGTAGGCCAGCGCCACGACGTGCAGCAGTCCGCCGAGCGCGTTGAGACCGACCGCGACCCACCAGGCGAGCTGACGCATGGGCGCGTACGTACGGTCGGGCGTGTTCGCCGCGACGCGTTCCTGCACGATGGCCCCGCCCGCGTAGGCGACGGCGGAGACGAGGGAGAGGACCACGGAAAGCACCAGTGCGCTCATGCCTCTCTCCTCTGCGTGTGGCGGACGCGCTCCGGCGGGTTCGGAGTCCGGTGCGGCGAACGGTCGGCTTCCATGGTTATGACGATCCCTTGTGAAAGGTCCCGTGTCGTCGTACCTGAGCAGTCATTGGGTCCTACTGCCGATGGAGTACGTCTTGGGGCGAGTCCTCCCCAGGTCGGGTGACACGAAGTACAACCCGCCCTCCGGCGCCGTTATGCCCCCTTGGTGTACTAGTTCTTCGTGAATCTCGATCCGGGCCTCGATCGGCTCGCCGCCCTCGAAGGTTTCTTCGCCCTGCGCACGGGACGGCCGCGCCCGCGCACGGGGCGACCACCGCTGCCGACGCTCGCCGAGGTCTACGCGACACCGCCACGCGTCACCGCCGGACCCGGTGGCGAGGAGACGGATCCGCTCACCTTCCGGGTCCGCAAGGTCGTCCGGCTGCTGGCCGCGCCGGAGGTACGCGTCGGGGTGTCCGTGGCGCAGCAGGGGCTCGCCGCCCGGCTGTGGTCCGTGGCCCTCGGCGCGGCCGTGCTCTACGGCCGGGTGCCCGACCTCGACCCCCGCCTGCTGCACTGGGACGCCGACGGCAGCGCCCCCGACGACCTGTGGCTGACGCGGGTGCGCGCCCTGCCCGGCGACGCGGCGACGATCCGGCGCCTCGTGCACCACGGCCACCTGGAACCCCTCTCGGCGGCGCTGCGGGCCCGGCACCCGGTGGCCGAGGGGCTGCTGTGGGGCAACGCGGCCTCCGCCCTCGCGAGCACCGCCCGTCTGCTCGACGGCTGGGCCGCCGCCCGCGGCCGTGGGGACGTACGCGACCGAGTACGCGCGCTCACCGCCGAACTCCTCGGCCACCCCGACCTGCGGGACACCGGAACCCTCGACGGAATCGCCTTCCGCCGGCGCAGTTGCTGCCTCTATTACCGGGTACCCGGCGGCGGGGTGTGCGGCGACTGCTGTTTCACACAGGCACCGCGCTCTTCCCTGACCGACCCATCTGGGTGACCATGTGGGAACCAGCCGCAGAGACAGGGGGTTCCGGGTGCGTGTGGGACTGCTGACCCGCGAGTATCCGCCGGACGTGTACGGCGGAGCGGGAGTCCATGTCGAGTTCCTCGCCCGGGAGCTGAGGCCCCTCACCGACCTGGGCGTGCACTGCTGGGGAGAGGGCGCCGGCGGCGGGGTGGTCCGGCACCGGCCCTGGCCCGTGCTCGACGGCGCCAACGACGCGCTGCGCACCTTCTCCGTGGACCTGTCCATGGCCGCCGCGCTGGAGGACCGCGACCTCGTCCACTCGCACACGTGGTACGCCAACCTCGCCGGCCACCTCGCGAAGCTGCAGTACGGCATCCCGCACGTCATGACCGCCCACTCGCTGGAGCCGCTGCGCCCCTGGAAGGCCGAGCAACTGGGCGGCGGTTACGCCCTGTCCAGCTGGGCCGAGCGTACCGCGATCGAGTCGGCCGACGGCGTGATCGCCGTCTCCGGGGCCATGCGCGAGGACATCCTCGGCTGCTATCCGTCCCTGGACCCGGCGAAGGTGCACATCGTGCACAACGGCATCGACACGAGCCTGTACCGCCCGGACCACGGCACGGACGTGCTGGAGCGCCTCGGCCTCGACACCTCGCGCCCGTACGTGCTGTTCGTGGGCCGGATCACCCGGCAGAAGGGCGTGCCGCACCTCCTGCGGGCCGTGCGCGACATCGACCCGGCCGCCCAGGTCGTGCTCTGCGCGGGCGCGCCGGACACCCCCGAGATCGACCAGGAGTTCCGTGTCCTGTTCGAGGAACTGAGCCGGGTCCGCGAGGGAGTGCACTGGATCCCGCAGATGCTGCCCCGCCCCGAGGTCATCCAACTCCTCACCCACGCCGCCGTGTTCGTCTGCCCGTCGGTCTACGAGCCGCTCGGCATCGTCAACCTTGAGGCGATGGCCTGCGGAACCCCGGTGGTCGCCTCCCGGGTCGGCGGCATCCCGGAGGTCGTTGAGGACGGCGAAACCGGGGTACTGGTGTCCGTGGACGAGGACTTCGAGACAGGACTCGCGCAGGCGCTGGACTCGGTCCTCGGAGATGCCGGGGCCGCCCGGCGGATGGGCGAGGCCGGACGGCAGCGCGCGGTGGGGGAGTTCGGCTGGGACGCCGTCGCCCGGCGGACGGTCCGGCTCTACGAGGAGATCCTCAAACAGGCGTAGTCCGGCCTGCCGCAAGGCAGGCCCGGATCAATGAGGGTTAGGGGAGCGGCCATGCGTCGTGGTGGACCTTCGGTGCTCGGGATCGTGCTGGCGGGCGGGGAAGGCAAACGCCTGATGCCCCTCACCGCGGACCGTGCCAAACCAGCGGTCACGTTCGGAGGCACGTACCGCCTCGTCGACTTCGTGCTGTCGAACCTCGTCAACGCGGACATCCTGCGCATCTGCGTGCTGACGCAGTACAAGTCGCACTCGCTCGACCGCCACGTCACCACGACCTGGCGGATGTCCAGCCTGCTGGGCAACTACGTGACGCCGGTCCCGGCTCAGCAGCGCCTCGGCCCGCGCTGGTACCTGGGCAGCGCCGACGCCATCCTGCAGTCCCTGAACCTCGTGTACGACGAACAGCCCGAGTACGTGGCGGTGTTCGGCGCCGACCACGTGTACCGCATGGACCCGCGCCAGATGCTCGCCCAGCACATCGACAGCGGGGCGGGCGTGACCGTGGCCGGAATCCGCGTCCCGCGCACGGAGTCGTCGTCCTTCGGCATCATCACCCCGGGCACGGACGGGCAGACGGTGGAGCGCTTCCTGGAGAAGCCCGCGGACCCGCCCGGACTGCACGACGACCCCGAGTGCGTCTTCGCCTCCATGGGCAACTACATCTTCACCACCAAGGCCCTGATAGAGGCGCTGCAGCGGGACGCCGAGGACGCGAACTCCGTGCACGACATGGGCGGTTCGATCCTGCCTCAGCTCACCGACCGCGGCGAGGCCGGGCTCTACGACTTCAGCGACAACCACGTGCCCGGCGAGACCACCCGCGACCAGGGCTACTGGCGTGACGTGGGCACCCTCGACGCGTACTACGACGCCCATATGGACCTGATCGCCGAGCGGCCCGCCTTCAACCTCTTCAACCGCAGCTGGCCCATCTACACCAGCTCCGGGCAGCTGTCGCCGGCCCGGTTCAACGCGGGCGGCATCGCGAGCGAGTCGATCATCAGCGCGGGCTGCCTCATCCGGGGGCAGGTCACGCGCTCGGTGCTCTCCCCGGGTGTCCTGGTCGACCCGGGAGCCGTCGTCCAGGGATCGATCCTCCACGACAACGTGCACATCGGGCGGGGCGCGGTCGTACGCGGCGCGGTCCTCGACAAGAACGTGCAGGTACCGCCGGGCGCGACCATCGGCGTCAATCCGGAACGGGACCGGGAGCTCTACACGGTCTCCAAGGACGGCGTGATAGCCCTCGGCAAGGGCCAGCAGGTGCCGTAGGAGCCGTCGCGCAGGGGCCCGCCGAGGGGTGAGCTCGGCCACTTGGGCGTGCCCCTTGGGCCACATGGGTCCCGCTCGTGCCACGCGAAGCGGCGGGAGCGGGACTTAATCTGCTGTTAACTGAGCGTAGCTTGATCGTACTTGACCGTAATCGTCCAGTCGGGATTGACTGCTGACTCACCCGTCGTCGACGAGAGAGTCAAGCCATTGACTGCAAGGCCCTCTGACTCCGACCTTCTCGCACCACTCGACCTGGCGTTCTGGAACATCGAGTCCCGTGAGCACCCCATGCACCTCGGGGCGCTGGGGATCTTCGCGGCCACTTCGCCCGCCGCGGGCCGGCACGCGGCGGACCTGCTCGCCGCCCGCGCGGCCGGCGTACCCGGGCTGCGCATGCGGATCCGCGACATCTGGCAGCCGCTCGACCTCCGGCAGGCCTCGGGGTTCGACCTGCGTCGGCCGCTCGCCTTCGGCGGCGCCGCCCGTGAGGCCGCCCCCGACTTCGAGCCGCTCGACCACGTACGGCTGCACGCCCCCGCCGCCGACTTCCACGCCGTCGCCGGCGCCCTCATGCAGCGGCCCCTGGAGCGCGGCAGACCTCCGTGGGAGGCCCACGTCGTACCCGGCGCGGACGGCACCTCCTTCGCCGTGCTGTTCAAGTTCCACCACGCGCTCGCCGACGGGCTGCGGGCCCTGGCGCTCGCGGCGGCCGTCCTCGACCCCATGGACATGCCGGCGCCCCGCCCGCGCCCCGCGGAGCCGGCGCGCGGCCCCCTCGCCGGCCTCGTCCCCGATGTGACGAAGCTGCCGGGACTCGTCCGCGGCGCGCTCTCCGACGTGGGCCGGGCCCTCGACATCGGCGCCTCCGTCGCCCGCGCCACCTGGGACGTACGGTCCTGCGCCGCCCTGGTCTCGAAGCCCACCGGCACCCGCCGGGTCGCGGGCGTCGCCGTGGAACTCGACGAGATCCACACGATCCGCAAGAGCGTGGGCGGCACCGTCAACGACGTCCTCATCGCCGTCGTCGCCGGCGCCCTGCGCCGCTGGCTCGACGAACGCGGCGACAGCAGCGAAGGGGTGTCGCCCCGGGCCCTGATCCCCGTCTCCCGGCGGCGCCCGCGCACCGCCCACCCACAGGGGAACCGGCTCTCCGGATACCTGATACGGCTTCCCGTCGACCACCCCGACCCGCTCGCACGGCTCGCCACCGTACGGACCGCCATGAACCACAACAAGGACGCGGGCCCCAACCGGGGCGCGGGCGCCGTCGCCCTGCTCGCCGACCACGTCCCGGCGATCGGCCACCGGCTCGGCATGCCCGTCGTCGGCCAGGCGGCCCGGCTCCTCTTCGACATCCTGGTCACCAGCGTGCCGCTGCCCAGCCTCGGCATGACGCTCGGCGGCTGCCCGCTGACCGAGGTCTACCCGCTCGCCCCGCTGGCCCGCGGCCAGTCCCTCGCGGTCGCGGTGTCGACGTTCCGCGGACGCGTCCACTACGGGCTCGTCGCCGACGCGCAGGCCGTCCCGGACCTCGACCTGCTGGCCAAGTCGCTGACCGTGGAGGTGGCGGAACTGAACGCCGCCTGCGTGGTCTGAGACACATACCGATACCGCGGGTGGTCCGGTGGACATCCGGCCTGGGTTCGGCCTGTGTCCGGCCTTGTGTCCGGCCTGGTGCCAGGGGTGTGCTCCACGGGCCCGCGCGAGGCCGGGCGCAGGTCCGCGAGGGGCCGCGTACAGGTCCACGAGAGGCTGGTGATCATCGCGGGTTTGGTGCCTTTGCCCTGTGCTCCGTAAAATTCCGCCTTCGAAGGCGTGCGCGGTTCGAGCACCGCGCGAGAATCCCTAGGAACGGCAACGGCGATGACGGTGACAGAGGACAGCCCGGCGGCACCCGCCGTGGACACGGCACAGGCCCCGGACGGTTCGTACGGTCCCGGTATCGACCCCGAGCGGCTGGCCGTCTGCCTCGCCGTGCTCGACGAGCTGGAGAAGATCGACGTCGACCACCCCGACGCGATCCGCGTGCGCCGCGCCACCGCGGGGATCTACCGCTCGGTCAAGCAGCGCCGCCGCCAGGAGCGCAGGGCCGCCAAGACCGCCCACGACAAGGCCGTCACCGAGGCCACCGCCACCGGCTCCGCCCAGCGCATCGACGACGAGACCGAGGGCGTCCTGCCGTCGTCCGTCACCGAGGCCGGCGCCATCGCGGGGATACTCCAGCGCCCGCGCTCCTGCTACACCTGCAAGGTCCGCTACACCGAAGTCGACTACTTCTACCACCAGCTCTGCCAGAAGTGCGCCGCCGAGAACCGCGCCCGCCGAGACGCCCGCACCGACCTCACCGGCAAGCGCGCGCTGCTCACCGGCGGCCGGGCCAAGATCGGCATGTACATCGCGCTGCGGCTGCTGCGGGACGGCGCGCACACCACGATCACCACGCGCTTCCCGAACGACGCGATCCGCCGGTTCAAGGCCATGCCCGACAGCGACGAGTGGATCGGCCGGCTGAAGATCGTCGGCATCGACCTGCGCGACCCCGCCCAGGTCGTGGCGCTCGCCGACTCGGTCGCCGCCGCGGGGCCGCTCGACATCCTGATCAACAACGCCGCGCAGACCGTACGGCGCTCGCCGGGCGCCTACAGCGAGCTGCTCGCCGCCGAATCCGGGCCGCTGCCCGCCGGTGAACTGCCGCCCGCCGAGGTCATCGGCACGTTCGGCTCCGGAGCCGTGTCCGCGCTCCCCGTGGCCGGGGGCGGCGAGCTGACCGCGCAGGACGTGACCGACCTCGCGCTCATCTCCGGCTCCGCCTCCCTGGAGCGGATCGCGGCCGGTACCGCCATCGACGCGGGCGGGCTCGTGCCCGACCTGCACGACACCAACAGCTGGATCCAGGCGGTCGAGGAGGTCACGCCGATCGAGCTGCTGGAGGTCCAGCTCTGCAACTCCACCGCGCCGTTCATCCTCATCAGCCGGCTGCGGGGGGCGATGGCGGCGGCCGAGGCCGGGCGTACGTACATCGTGAACGTGTCCGCCATGGAGGGTGTCTTCAACCGCGGCTACAAGGGCGCCGGGCATCCGCACACCAACATGGCCAAGGCCGCGCTCAACATGCTCACGCGCACCAGTGCGCAGGAGATGTTCGAGAAGGACGGCATCCTGATGACCGCCGTCGACACGGGCTGGATCACGGACGAGCGGCCGCATCCGGACAAGATGCGGCTGGCCGACGCGGGGTTCCATGCGCCGCTCGATCTCGTCGACGGGGCGGCGCGGGTGTACGACCCGATCGTGCGGGGGGAGCAGGGGGAGGATCTGTTCGGGGTGTTCTTGAAGGATTACGCGCCTGGTAAGTGGTAGTTCGCTGCGCTTGCTCTGGCCGGGGGGCGGGGCTCGGCTGAGGGCGGGCTTGAACTGGGACCTGGGCTTGAGGTGGGGCTCGGGTGGCGAGGCTCGTCGTCGGGTGCGGGTCAGTGGGGGCTTGTCGCGCAGTTCCTCGCGCCCCTGAGGGGGGCGGTTGGAGGTCGGCTGACCGTTGGTGGGGGTTGCTCGCGCCGTTCCCCGCGCCCCTTCGGGGGCGCCCCTTACTGGGCTGCTCGGCGGACTCTTGTTCCGCCGTCCACCAGGAGGTCCGTGCCTGTGATCCACTGTGCTTTGTCCGAGGTCAGCCATAGCACGGCCTCGGCTATGTCCTGGGGGGCGCCTATGCGGCCCAGGGGGAGTTCGGCGGTGGGGTCCTGGCTTGGGCGGTCCCAGACGAAGCGGGCCATCTCCGTGCGGACGAGGCCGGGGGAGACCGAGTTGACGCGGACCCCTGGGGCCAGTTCGCCCGCCAGTTGCTGGGTCAGGCGGAGCAGGGCCGCTTTGCTGGTGCCGTAGGCGCCCAGGCCGGGGCCGACATGGGTCGCTCCCTCGGTGCAGATGTTGACGACCGAGCCGCCGTGCGCGCGCATCCAGGCCCGCCACGCGTGCTGCGTCAGCCGCAGCGGGGCCTCGACGTTGACCGTGTACGCCTCGCGCCACCGGTCCGGGTCGGCGTCCATGAGCGGGCCGTAGGGCTGGTTGGTCGCCGCGTTGTTCACGACCACGTCGATACGGCCGTACGCGTCCATCGCCAGCTCGGTCAGCCGGCGCAGGTGGGCCGGGTCGGCGACCGTGCCCGCCAGGCCCACGGCGTCGCCCAGGCGCGCGGTCGCCCGGGCCAGCCCGTCGGCGTCCCGGGCCGTGACGCACACCCGCGCGCCCGCCGCCACGAACGCCTCGGCGACGGCCAGCCCGATCCCGCGCGAGGCCCCGGTGACGATGGCGACCCTGCCCTCGAATCCGTACGGCGACGTCATCCGCGTACCGTCTCATGACGGTCCGTCAGGCGACAGGGCTCGTCACCGGCGGGCGGCGAGCGGCGCCTCGTGGTGGAGGGGTCGGGGGGAGGTCAGTCGACCGCGCCCAGGCGGGTGTGCCGGGCCGAGACGAGTTCCAGGACCGTGCGCCAGTCCTCCAGCACTCCCGCGTCCAGACCGGCCGTACGGGCCGCCTCGTCGGCCTGGCGCAGCGTCAGTACGTCCTCACCTGTCCGATTGTCCGGGTTCTCCCGGGAGAGGCGTACCAGGTCGGAGACCCGCTCGCCCAGCAGCGGACGGACCGCGGTTGCCGTGAGAGCGGCGTGGCCCGTGGGATCGGCCGGTCCCAGCAGTTGGCCGACGACGTGCACCAGCCCGGCCACCTGCAGTTCCTTGTCGGCCGGGCGGCTTCGGCGCAGCAGCGCGGCGGTCTGCAGGGCGTGATCGTGCAGATCGACCGGGGCCCCGCCGAGGCAGGAGGTGCCCCGGACTCCCCGGCAGGCGTGCAGCAGATCCATCAGCTCTTCGACTCTGCGCAGCTCCATGCGCCAGTCCTCCCTGCGGGCGAGAAAGGCCGTCGTCTCGCGCCAGCAGATCATGGCCAGATTTCAATCGGGCCAACGGGAACTGAACTGCACGCCTGCCCGCACCGTATGCCCTGCCCGAAAGCTCGGCGGCTCGTTCAGTGGCCCCTGTCGATCCACTCCTGGACGTTCGGGGACTCGGCGCCGACCGTCGTCGTGTCGCCGTGGCCCGTGCGGACCACCGTTTCGGCGGGCAGGCCGAGCAGGCGGGTCCGGATCGACTCGACGATGGTCGGGAAGTGGGAGAACGACCGGCCCGTCGCGCCGGGGCCGCCCTGGAAGAGGGTGTCGCCGGTGAAGACGGTGTCCAGCTCCGGGGCGTACAGGCACACGGCGCCCGGCGCGTGACCCGGCGTGTGCAGGACCGTCAGCTCCACGCCCGCCACGGTCAGCTTCTCGCCGTCGGACAGCTCGCCGTCCGGGAGGCGGTCCGGGTGCGTCTGCTTCCAGAGCGGGAGGTCGTCCGGGTGGAGCAGGATCGGCGCGCCGGTGCGGGCCGCCAGGGCCGGGGCCGCGTCGATGTGGTCGTTGTGCGCGTGCGTGCAGATGATCGCGCGCAGGGTGCGGGTGCCGAGCGCCTGCGCGATGGCGTCCGCGTCGTGCGCCGCGTCGATGACGACCGCCTCGGTGTCGTCGCCCACGATCCATACGTTGTTGTCGACGTCCCAGGTGCCGCCGTCCAGGCTGAACGTGCCCGAGGTGACCAGGTGCTCGATGCGTGCGGTGGTCACAGCTCCACCACCGATCGCAGGACGTCGCCCCGGTGCATGCGGTCGAAGGCCTGCTCGACCTCGTCGAGAGCGATGGTCTCCGTCACGAACGCGGCCAGGTCCAGCCGGCCCTGCTGATGGAGGTCGATCAGCATCGGGAAGTCCCGCGAGGGCAGGCAGTCGCCGTACCAGGAGGACTTCAGGCTGCCGCCGCGGCCGAAGACGTCCAGCAGGGGCAGTTCGAGCTTCATCTCCGGGGTGGGGACGCCGACCAGGACCACCGTGCCCGCGAGGTCGCGGGCGTAGAACGCCTGCTTGTACGTCTCCGGGCGGCCGACCGCCTCGATGACGACGTCCGCTCCGAAGCCGCCGGTCAGCTCGCGGATCGCCTCGACGGCGTCCGTCTCCTTGGAGTTGACCGTGTGGGTGGCGCCCATCGTGCGGGCCTTCTCCAGCTTCCGGTCGTCGATGTCGACGGCGATGATCTTCGCGGCGCCCGCGAGGTTCGCCCCGGCGATCGCCGCGTCGCCCACGCCGCCGCAGCCGATGACGGCGACGGAGTCGCCGCGGCCCACGTTGCCGGTGTTGATGGCCGCGCCGATGCCGGCCATCACGCCGCAGCCGAGGAGGCCGGCGACCGCCGGGGAGACGGACGGGTCGACCTTGGTGCACTGGCCGGCCGCGACAAGGGTTTTCTCGGCGAAGGCGCCGATGCCCAGGGCGGGGGAGAGCTCGGTGCCGTCCTCCAGGGTCATCTTCTGCTTGGCATTGTGCGTGTCGAAGCAGTACCAGGGGCGGCCGCGGAGACAGGCCCGGCACTGGCCGCAGACCGCTCGCCAGTTCAGGACCACGAAGTCGCCGGGGGCCACGTCGGTGACGCCCTCGCCGACGGACTCGACGACGCCCGCCGCTTCGTGGCCGAGGAGGAAGGGGTAGTCGTCGCTGATGCCGCCCTGCTTGTAGTGCAGGTCGGTGTGGCAGACCCCGCAGGCCTGGATCTTCACCACGGCCTCGCCGGGACCCGGGTCGGGGACGATGATCGTCCGGATCTGCACCGGCTCGTTCTTGCCGGGGGCGATGACACCGCGTACCTGCTGGGCGGCCATGTCGGGCTCCTTCACATGGACAGTGGGGCGCTGATCATGTTGGCACAGGAGCGGACAAGTGCGTCATCGCCTGTGGATAACTCGGGACGACCAAGGATGACTCCAGATGGTTACACCTTGTTTTCAGCCCCATCGAGCGGCGGCCCGCTCATTTGGTTACTCTGTGCGGGACGGACAGCTCATTTGGGTCCCACCCACACCCACGGTCCGTCCCGGGACAAGCCAGTCACCACGGCCTGCTCTCATGCGAGTTGACCGGCGCCACCGCGTCCGAAGTGCCCTTGTTCAGACCCGAGCGGACGCAGGCGACCGGCAGCGGAGTGGTCCTGTGCGCCCCGAGGGTGACCCGACACATAAGGAGTGCGCGGTGACACCGGAGACGACGAATCTCGATCAAGGCCTCAAGGAATGGACAGAGGTCACGGACCGGGCGGAGAAGCTCGGCAGCCTGGACGTGTGGGCCAGGTCCGCGCCCATCCGGCTGGCGGGCTACGAGGACGATCTGGCCGAGCCTCACATCCTGCCCAGCGTGGACTGACCGGACCGCCGGGGCGGGATGGCCGGGCGTCCGTCCTGGGCGCCTGGCGGCGAGTGGTGGGTCGGGGCCGTGCCGGTACGTCGAGCCCGTCGCCTTCCGGGTGTACTGCTCCAAGAATCGGAGAGTACGGTCGATTGCAGGAGCCCTATGCGACGGGCTGCGACGTACCGGCACGGCCCGCTCCCGTGGTTTCGCGGGTGCAGCGTCGTGCCAGACTTGTGTTCATGCTGATCAGGGACGCCGTGGCCGACGACTGGGCCGGGATCTGGCCTTTCTGGCACCGCATCGTGGCCGCCGGGGAGACCTACGCCTGGGATCCGGACACCTCCGAGGGGGATGCCCGGGCCCTGTGGATGGCGCCGGGCAAGCGGGTGTTCGTCGCCGAGGACGAGGTCGAGGGGGTCGTCCTGGGCTCCGCCTACGTCACCCCCAACTACGGCGGGCCCGCGGCCGATGTGGCCAACGCCGGGTTCATGGTCGACCCGGACCGGACGGGGCGGGGTGTCGGCCGGGCCTTGGCGGAGCACGTCCTGCGCACGGCCGAGGCCGACGGCTACACGGCGATGGTCTTCAACGCCGTGGTGGAGACCAACCCCGCCGTGAAACTGTGGACATCGCTGGGCTTCGAGATCGTAGGCACGATCCCCGCCGCCTTCACACACCCGTCGGAAGGAAAAGTCGCCCTGCACGTCATGCACCGACTGCTCTGACCAACGGCACATCCCTCGCGTCGGGTACCGGCGGTCCCTCGCGTCGGGTACCGGCGGTCCCTCGCGTCGGGTACCGGCGGTCCCTCGCGTCGGGTACCGGCGGTCCCTCGGGTCGTGTACCGGCGGTCTCATGGGCGCGGCATCCGGGGCGTCCATCTGCTTTTTTGGGGGGCGCAGCGACTGGGGCGCCCATCTGCCTTTTAGGGGCGCGGGGAACTGCGCGACCAGCCCCCACGGACCCGCACCCGACCGAACAACCCCTACCCCCCGACCCCCACCCCCAGCGGAGCAACCCGCGTCCAGGGGCGCAACCCCTCCAACTCCCCGGCGACCCGCAGGAGAACCCCCTCACTACCCACCGGCCCCACCAGCTGGACAGCACCCGGCAGACCCGACGGCAACACCCCGAACGGCACCACCATCGCCGGCCACCCCGTCAGATTCCACGGCGGAGTCAAGGGGGAGTAGGCGGTGTTGACCAGAACATTCCGCACCCACCCCCGCTTGTGCCAGTCGGCCGCCGCAGGCCCCCGCCGCGCCAGCGCGGGCGTGAGCAGCACGTCGTGCTCCGCGAAGAACGGCGCGAGCCGCTCCCGCAGCTGCTGCCGGCGCACCCCGGTCCGTACCGAGTCCACGAACCGGCGCCCCAGCCCCGCGTGCACCCGCGTCCGCGGCGCCAGCCGCCGCGGATCCAGCCCCTCCGCGTCCACCGCCGTCCCGGCCGTCCAGTGCGCCAGCGAGGTCGTACCCAGCCACACCGGATACGGCGGGTCCGCGCGCCGTACCCGGTGCCCCGCCCCGGTGAGCAGCCGGGCGGCCTCTCGCGCCGAGGCCGCGTAGGGCCGGGTGACGGCGACGCCCGCGAGAGGACTGCGCACGGAGACCGCGACGGAGAGAGGGGCCGTCTCCTCGGCGCGTACGGCCTCCGTGGCGGCCAGTACCGAGAACATCAGGCCGGCGTCCTCGACCGTCGTCGCCAGCGGCCCGTTCTCGGACATTCCGAACCAGTCGCCGTGGCCGATGCCCGCCGGGATCGTGCCGTGGCCCGGCTTCAGGCCGATCAGGCCGCAGTTGGCGGCGGGGATCCGCAGCGAGCCCATGCCGTCGTTGCCGAGCGCCAGGGGCACCATCCCCGCGGCGACCGCCGCCGCGCTGCCCCCGGAGGAGCCGCCCGCGGTGCGCGTGGTGTCCCACGGGTTGCGGGCCGTGCCGTACACGCCTTCGGTGGTGCCGAAGACGCACAGTTCGGGGACGTTCGTCACGCCCACCACGACGGCTCCCGCCGCGCGCAGCCTGGCCACCGTGACATGGTCCTCCGCCGCCGGGGTGTCCGGGCTCGCCGCGCTGCCGTTGCGGGTGGCCTCGCCGCGTACGCCCAGGTTGTCCTTGACCGCCACCGGCACGCCCGCCAGGGGGAGGTCGGCCAGGTCCGCCCGGGACCCCACCTCGTCCGCCTCGGTGAGCGCGGCCGCCGCGCGTACATGGCGGAAGGCACCCACGCGCGCGTCGAGCAGTTCGATGCGTGCGAGGTGCTCGGCCACCACCTCGCGCGGCGTGACCCGCTTCTCGCGGACGGCGGCGGCGATCTCGGCGGCGGTCCGGCCGGCCCAGCTGGTCACGGTGGCTCCTCGGGGACGTGGTCCTACTGATCAGCAAGGTGAGTACTGGTGAGTACGCATGCGTACGAGAAGTACTGTGCCCCGGCGCCGGCCGTCCCGTCGAGAGTCGCTCGGCCGAGAGCCACCGTGCCGGGGCGCGCGGGGCACGCTTGGACATTCGCTGCGCTCCTCTTGGACTTTTGGCGACCCCTCGCGCTGATTCTTCGCGCGGAGTTGCAGGTCATCCGACCACTGGATCAACTCGGCGCACTACGGACCCCATTGACATGCTCTGGAGGCGGCCCAATCATCACACCTCCGATGTATGGGAGGTGCCCGTGAGTACGGACGTCAAGAGTGCGTCTTCTGGACGGTCCTGGCTGGTCGGCGCCCTGACGGCGCTCCTGATGCTCGCGGCGCCGGTCCCGCCGGCTGGGGCGACAGCGGCGACAGCGGCTGGAAAGACGACAGCGGCAGCCGTTGCCGCGACTCCTGTCACGGTTCCCGCACTGGCCGACTGGACGCCGGGAACCGGCCATTACGCGTACGGGCGCGGCACCCGCCTCGTCGCCGACGGCCGGGCCGAACGCCGCGTCGCCGACACCCTCGCCGACGACCTGCGCGCGGCGGGCCACGGCGCCGTCCCGGTCGTGAGCGGGGGAGCGCGCAAGGGTGACATCGTTGTCGATGTCTCGCCCGGCAGGGCCGCGCTGGGCAAGGAAGGGTACGAACTCCGCGCGGGCGCAGGCCTGTCGGTGACCGCCGCCACCGAGGCGGGCGCCTTCTACGGCACGCGGACCGTTCTGCAACTGCTGGCGCAGGGCGACCGGGTGCCCGCCGGACGCACCGTCGACGTGCCCCAGTACGAGGAGCGGGGTGTCGGCGTCTGTGCCTGTTACGTCCACATCACCACCGAGTGGCTGGAGAACCTCGTACGCGACATGGCGTACCACAAGCTCAACCAGCTGCTGCTCGAACTGAAGGTGAGGAGCGACGCGCACCCCGAGGCCAACACCTGGGGCTACTACACCAAGGACGAGATACGGCGGCTCGTCGCCCTCGGCGAGAAGTACCACGTCAGCATCGTTCCGGAGATCAACTCCCCGGGGCACATGGATCCCTGGATCGAGAACCGGCCCGATCTCCAGCTCACCGACTCCGACGGCAACAAGCAGCCCTCCCGGCTCGACATCACGCGCCCCGAGGCCTTCGCCTACTACACGAGCCTGATGGACGAGTACGCGCAGGTGTTCACCTCCGGCTCCTGGCACATGGGCGCCGACGAGTACATGCTCGGCTCCGACTTCGCCAAGTATCCGCAGGTCCTGGAGTACGCCCGGGCCAAGAACGGCGCGGACGCCACCCCGCAGGACGCCTTCATCGACTTCGTCAACCGGGTCCACTCCTACGCGGCGGGCAAGGGGAAGGAGCTGCGGATCTGGAACGACGGTCTCACCGGCGCCAACACCGTGCCCGTCACGGCCGGCACGACGGTCGAGCACTGGCTTAACGTGGCGACCAAGCCCAGCCAACTTCGGTCGCAGGGTTACCCGTTGATGAACGCTGCCTATGCCCTGTATCTCGTGCGTGGTGGCTTCCACTCGGACACCAGGGGTCTGTACGACCAGAAGTGGGATCCGCGCAGCTTCGAGGGGGAGAAGCTCGCCTCTCGGGAGGGAATCACGGGGGCGAAGATCAGCCTCTGGCCCGACAACGGCCGGGGCGAGACCGAGAACGAGGTCGCGGAGGACACCGATCCGGCTCTGCGCCATCTTGCCCAGGCCACCTGGGGTTCGCCCCACCCGGACGCCACGTACGACCGGTTCACCGCACGCGCGGCTGCCGTGGGCCACGCGCCCGGCTGGCGTGACCTCACCCGTGTGCCGGTCGCGGACGGCACGTACACCTTCCGCTCGGGGGCCAGGAGCGTCACCGCCGAGGTCGAGCGCACCCCGGACGGTTACGTGACCTTGAAGACCGAGGACGGCTGCCTGGAGGTGCGGGGCGGCAAGCTCACGCTCAACGTGCCGCTCCAGCCGGGAGTCGAGGTGTCCGAGCAGGCGTGTGACACCGCGAACACCGTGCAGCGCTGGCAGTTGGTGCCGGTGGGACGTGGTTATCGGCTCGTCAACGCGATCACGCAGATGGCTGTGCATGTCGGCGACGACGGACGGCTCGTCCAGTATCCGCCTGACCGGCGGGGCGCAGCCGTTTGGCAGGTGACGGCCGCCTGACCCGGAGCCCCGCCGTCCTCCGTCTCCACCCCCTGACCTGAGGAGTGCGACCCTATGGCAGTCTCCAGACGTCTTTTCGTCACGGCCGCCGCGGCTCTTGTGGCGTCCAGCGGTACGGCGCATGCCCTCGTGTCCGCGGCCCCCGTCACGCCGGACGAGCCGTGGTACCGGATTCCCGTCGGTCCCGGCGACTCCCCGGACGAGCTGGTCCGCAAGGCGTCCCAAGTCCGGCCCACGCAGCGGCAGATCGCCTGGCAGGCCCTCGAACGCACCGCCTTCCTGCACTTCGGGGTGAACACCTTCACCGGGCTCGAATGGGGCACCGGGGACGAGGACCCCGACGTCTTCCAGCCGGTCGGCCTCGACACCGACCAGTGGGCCCGCGCCCTGCGCAACGGCGGCTTCAAGCTGGCCATCCTCACCGTCAAGCACCACGACGGGTTCGTGCTCTACCCGTCCCGTTATACCAACCATTCGGTGGCATCGAGTAGTTGGGAGGAGGGACGAGGGGATGTCCTGCGGTCGTTCGCCGACTCCATGCGGCGCCACGGGCTCAAGGTCGGCGTCTACATCTCACCGGCCGACGAGAACCAGTACCTGCACGGCCTGTACGCCAACGGCAGCGCCCGCGCCGAGCGCACCATCCCCACCCCGGTGCCCGGGGACGACCGCCCGGACGGGCCGGTCCTCACCCTCCCGGCCACCGACTACGGCGCCCACATGCTCGACCAGCTCTACGAGGTCCTCACCGAGTACGGGCCGGTCGACGAGGTCTGGTTCGACGGCGCCCAGGGCCGTATCCCGCCGGACAAGGTCGAGACGTACGACTGGGACAGCTGGTACACGCTCATCCGGACCCTGGCCCCGGACGCCACGGTCGCCGTCTCCGGGCCCGATGTGCGCTGGGTCGGCAACGAGGGCGGGCTGGCCCGCGAGAACGAGTGGAGCGTCGTACCCGTCCAGGAGATGCCCAACGGACGCATGGACTTCGCGCTCTCGTACGACGCACCGGACATGGGCGGCCGGGACGCCCTGGTCGCCGCGCAGCCCGTGGCCGACTTCCTGCAGTGGTGGCCCGCGGAGGCCGATGTGTCGATCCGGGACGGCTGGTTCTACCACGCCGACCAACAGCCGAAGTCGGTGCAGCAGTTGACGGACATCTACTTCGGCTCGGTGGGCCGCAACGCGGTCCTGCTGCTCAACATCCCACCGGACGACGAGGGCCGACTTCCGGCAGCGGACGTCGCCCGCCTGCGGGAGTTCCGCGAGCGCATCGACCGCGAACTCCCGGGAGACCTGGCACGCGAGGCGCGGGTCACCAGGTCACCCGGCACGATCACGGTGGACCTGGGCCGCCCCCGCGAGGTGGACCGCATCCGCCTGGCGGAGGACACCCGCCACGGCCAGCAGGTCGAGTCGTTCGTGATCGAGGCCCACACCGACGGAGCCTGGCAGCAGGTCACAGAGGCAGGCACCATCGGCGCCAGCCGCATCCTCCTCCTACCGACCCCGACCCGGTCCCACCGTTGGAGGGTACGGGTCACAGCTTCCCGCCAGCCTCCGCACTTGGCACAGTTCGCCCTGTACCGCTCACGCATCTGACACCGCGCAGCAGGGGCGCCCCGCAAGGGGCGCGGGGAACGGCGCGAGCAACCACAACGAACCCGCACCCAACGACCAACCCCCGCCCCCGGCTTCCAAGGGGCGCGGGGAACTGCGCGCTCAGCCACAACGAGCCCGCACCCAACAACGAACCCCCGCCCCCTCCCCGCTCAAGCGCCGCAGGCCCCGCAGGGCCCCGTGCTGTCGCGCTCGATCAGCCCCGGCACCGGCACCCCCACAGCCCGCGCAGGCCCCCCGTCCAGCAACGACGTCAACTCCGCGGCCGCGGTCCGGCCGAACGCCACCGTGTCGCGGGACAGCGCCGACAACCACGGCTTGACCATGCGGCACAGCGCCGAGTCCTCCCAGGCCACGACCGACACGTCACCCGGTACCGAGAAGCCCAGCTCCGTCGCGGCGGCGACCCCGGCGACGGCCATCACGTCGTTGTCGTAGACCAGCGCGGTCGGTGTCGCCCCGCCGCCCAGCACGCCACCCTCCAGGACGCGGCGCGTCACCGCCGCGCCCTCCGCGTCGGAGTAGTCCGTGGTCACCGAGCACACCTCGGCGAGCCCGCGCCGGTCCGCCTCGGCGCGCAGCGTACGGATCCGCCGCTCGGTGTGCGCGAGACCGGGCAGCCCCGCGATGTGCACGATCCGCCGGTGACCGAGTTCGTACAGCCGTCCCACCACGGACGCCATCGCGCCCGCGTCGTCCGCCCAGACCGTGGAGAGACCCGGATGCCGTGCGTCCGGCGCCCCGCCGATGACCACCGCCGGAAGTCCCAGTTCGTCGAGCAGGCCGGGGCGCGCGTCGTCGGTCCGCGGGTCGACGACCAGTACGCCGTCCACGCGGTGCTCGGCCCACCAGCGCCGGTACACCGCGCACTCGTCGTCGACGTCCTCGACCACCTGGAAGAGCAGCCCGAGGTGCCGCTCGGCCAGCACCTCCTGTATGCCCGAGATGAGCTGCAGGAAGAACGAGTCCACCCCGAGCGTGTCCGCGGGCCTCGCCAGGACCAGGCCGACCGTCGCCGTGCCCTCGCCGGACAGCTGGCGCGCCGCCGTGCTGGGCCGCCAGCCCAGTTGTTCGGCGACCCTGCGCACCCGGTCCCGGGTGATCTCGGACACCCCGGGGCGGTCGTTGAGCGCGAACGAGACCGCGCTCTCGGAGACCCCGGCGCGCTGCGCGATGTCCTTCATCGTCGGCCGGCGTGCGGGAGACCGCTTGGCAGGCAACTGCTCCTCATTCCACTAAAGCGCTTGAGTCAGCATAGCCTAAAGCGCATTAGTGATCTGTTGCAAGAGGGTTGCCACAGCATACTTGACCTGGCCATATGCCGAACTAATGAATTTAGCGAGGCGGAATCCATTGACTTCCCCGCCGCGCAGGATGCAAGGTCTGCCCGTCACCCCTGACCCACACCGTCGCAAAGGAGCCCGGTCACCGTGCGCATGCCTCGCAGAGCACTCGCCGCCGCTGTCGTCGCCCTGGTCCTGCCGCTCAGTGCCTGCGGCTCCGGGGGTGACGACAGCGGTTCCACGGACGCCTCCGGCAAGGTCGAGGGCGACATCACCTTCCAGACCTGGAACCTGCGGGCCAACTTCAAGCCGTACTTCGAGGGCCTGGTCGCCGACTTCGAGAAGAAGTACCCCGGCACGCACGTGAAGTGGGTCGACCAGCCCGCCGAGGGCTACGCCGACAAGATCAGCGCCGACGCGGCCGGCGGCACCCTGCCCGACGTCGTGAACGTCTCGCCGGACCTTGTCGCCCCGCTCGCCAAGGCGGGCCTCGCGCTCGACCTCGACAAGGCCGCCGCGAAGTACAAGGAGGAGTACCTGCCCGGTGCGTGGGCCAGTCACGAGATACCGGGCATGGAGGGCACGTACGCCTTCCCGTGGTACCTGAACACCGGCCCGCTGTTCTACAACAAGTCGCTGTTCAAGGAGGCGGGCCTGGACGCCTCGAAGCCGCCGCGGACGTACGACGAACTCTTCGACGACGCGATGGAGCTGGCCGACAAGAGCGACGGCAAGGTCGCGACCCTGGCGAACGTGCCCACCATCGAGGACTTCGGTCGGTACGGCGTCGAGCTGATGAACAAGGAGGGCACGGCCTTCGCCTTCAACGACGCCAAGGGCGTGGAACTCCTCACCAGGTACAAGGAGTTGTACGACGCCAAGGCCCTCGACTCGCAGGCGCTGACCGCGACCCCCGAGTCGTCCGGCAAGAAGTTCCTCACCGGGGCCGTCGCCATGAACCCGGGCAGCGCGCTGGACCTCGGCAACTTCAAGAAGCAGGCGCCGAACCTCTACAAGAACATCGGCATCACCGACCAGATCACCAGCACCGGCAAGGTCAACATGTACGTCATGGGCGTGATGGTGAACGCCCGGACCAAGCAGATGCCCGCCGCCGTCGCCTTCGCGCACTTCGTCACCGACGCGCAGAACCAGATGTCGTTCGCCAAGAAGGTCGCGATCTTCCCGAGCACCGCCGGTTCGCTCGACGACCCGTACTTCACCAAGGAGGACGGCACCGATGAGACGCGGGTGCGGATCGCCGCCGCCAAGTCCCTGACGAACGCCGCCAACTACACGCCGGTGCTGTTCAGCGAGCAGATGAAGACCGAACTGCGCAACTCCGTCGCCAAGGCGCTGCAGGGCAAGGTGAGCCCGAAGGAAGCTCTCGACAACGCTGTCAAGGCGTGTGACCGCCTGCTCCAGCAGCAGGGCTGAACGACATGACGAGCTCTTCCGGTACCGCTTCCTCCCGTACGGCTTCACTCGGCAAGGTCTCCGCCGGCGGGGCGTCCGTCGGTAGCGCTTCTCCCGGTGACGGCGACGGCGACGGCGGTGGTGGACGTCCTGCCGGGGCCGTCGCCCGGGCGCGGCGGCAACTGCCCACCAGTCCCTGGCTGTTCGCCGCCCCGGGGCTGCTGGTCGTGGGGATCTTCATCCTCTACCCGTTCGTCTCCACCGTGGTCAACGCCTTCACCGACCGCCGGACCCTGATCCCCGGCGAGTTCGTGGGCCTGGCCAACTTCCGGGAGCTGCTGCACGACGAGATGTTCTGGATCGGTCTGCGCAACAGCACGCTGTACGTCCTCGGGGTCGTCCCCGCGCTCGTCCTGCTGCCCCTGCTGCTCGCGCTCCTCGTCCAGAGGAACATCCCCGGCATCGCCTTCTTCCGGTCGGCCTTCTACACCCCGGTCGTCGCCTCCATCGTCGTGGTGGGCCTCATCTGGGTGTGGCTGCTCGACGAACGCGGCCTGGTGAACTCGCTGCTGGAGGCGATCGGGGTCGGCAGGGTCGGTTTCCTGAGCGACCAGTGGCTGCTCCTGCTGAGCGCCATGACGGTCACGGTCTGGAAGGGCCTCGGCTACTACATGATCATTTATCTGGCCGCGCTCGCCAACGTGCCGCGCGAGCTGCACGAGGCCGCGGCCGTGGACGGAGCCGGCGCGGTCCGCCGCTTCCTCACGGTCACCGTGCCCGCCGTCCGCTCCACGATGGTGCTGGTCGGCGCGCTCTCCTCGGTCGCCGCCTTCAAGGTGTTCTCCGAGGTGTATCTGATGGCGGGGCCCGGCGGCGGTCCCGCGGGCGAGGACACCACGCTCGTGATGCTCGTCCAGCGCACCGGCACCGGCCTCACCGGCCGGGTCGGCTACGCCTCCGCCATCTCCGTCGTCGTCTTCGTCGTCACCGTCGCGCTGATGCTGCTCGTGCTGCGCGCCGACCGGAAGGAGGACGCGTGAGTGCCGCCGAGAAGGTGCGTGAGGAGCAGGCCGGTGCAGAGGCGCCCGGCCGCCGCGGTCGCCGTCGTACGCGCGTCACCGATGAGCACGGGAAGCACGTACGGGTGTGGGAACTCGTTCTGCGCTACGTGCTGTTGCTCGCCGTGCTGGCGCTGACCGTCGGGCCGTTCCTGTGGCAGCTGTCCACCTCGCTGAAGGGGCCGACCGAGGACATCTTCAGTTCGCCGCCCAAGTTCCTGCCCGGCGAACCGACCCTGCACAACTACGACCGGGTCGCCCGGACGATCCCCGTGTGGGACTACGCCTTCAACTCGCTGAAGGTCGCCACCGCCAACGTCGTGACGAACTGCGTCGGCGCGGCGCTCGCGGGCTACGCGCTGGCCCGGCTGCGCTACCGCGGCCGCAAGGTGGCCACGCTCGTGTTCATCCTCGCGATGCTCGTGCCCGTGGAGGGCATCATCATCGCCCAGTTCACGACCATGCGTGAGCTGGGCCTGAACAACACGCTCATCGGGGTCGTCCTGCCCGGGTGCATCGGCGCGATGAACGTCCTGCTGATGCGCAACGCGTTCCTCAACCTCCCGTACGAGATCGAGGAGGCGGCGTTCGTCGACGGCGCGAACACGTGGCAGCGGTTCCTGCGGATCGCGTTGCCCTCGGTGAAGGGGACGCTCGCGGTGGTGGCGATCTTCGCGTTCATGGGGGCGTGGGACGACTTCCTGTGGCCGTTGATCGTGCTCAGCGATCCGGACAAGTTCACCTTGACCATCGGCTTGAACTATCTGCACGGCACCTTCGCCAATGATGAGCGGCTGGTTGCCGCCGGCACGATCATCGCCGTGGCGCCGCTGATCGCGCTCTTCGCCTGCCTGCAGCGGTACTTCTTCCGCGGGGTGGGGGAGGGGGCGGTGAAGGGGTGAGCTCTGCGGTGACCTCGCTTTTCTGGGGCACAGCCCCATCGTTGCCAGGTGCGGCCCGGTGGGGGCTTGTCGCGCAGTTCCCCGCGCCCCTGAAAAGCGACGGCCGGTTGTCGGGTGCCGGTCTCACAGCCCCGCGCTCCTGAAGGCACGAAAGCTGGGGCGCAGCCCCGCTTTCAGGGGCGCGGGGAACTGCGCGGCCAGCCCCCACGCACCCGCACCGTGTGCCCCTGAGGTGCGGCGCCGCCCTGCTCGCAAGGGGCGCCCCAGCCCGTGCAATCCCCCCAGGCACCCCCACACACGCACCACAGAAACAGGACTAGGAACCCCGGATGTCTTCTGCCGTGCGCTTCGGCGTCAACTACACACCGAGTGAAGGGTGGTTCCACAGCTGGCTCGACTTCGATCTCGATTCCGTGCGGGCCGATCTCGACTCGATCGCCGCACTCGGGCTCGACCACATACGGGTCTTTCCGATCTGGCCCTATTTCCAGCCGAACCGTTCGCTGATCCGCCCGCGTGCCGTGGAACAGCTCGTGGCGCTCGCCGACGCGGCGGCCGAGCGGGGTCTGGACGTCAACGTGGACGGTCTGCAAGGCCACTTGTCGAGTTTCGACTTCCTGCCCGCGTGGACGCAGACCTGGCACCGGCGCAATCTCTTCACCGACCCGGAGGTCGTCGAAGGGCAGACCGAGTATCTGCGGACGCTCGCCGCCGCCCTCGCCGACCGGCCCAACTTCATCGGCATGACCGTGGGCAACGAGGTCAACCAGTTCTCGGCGGGCCCCCACCCGGACCCCGACCGGGCGGCGGCCGACGTCGTCGACGCCTGGCTGGAGCGGATGCTCGCGGCCTGCGAGAAGGGCGCCCCCGGCAAGCTGCATCTGCACGCGGAGTACGACGCCACCTGGTACCAGGACGACATGCCGTTCACCCCGGCGCAGGCCGCGCGGCGCGGCGCGGTCACCGCCGTGCACTCGTGGGTCTTCAACGGCACGGCCCAGCGGCACGGGCGTACCGGCGTCGCGACCGAACACCACGCCGCCTATCTGATCGAGCTGAGCAAGGCCTGGGCCGACGATCCGGCGCGCCCGGTCTGGCTGCAGGAGGTCGGCGCACCGGCGCCGCTGGTCCCCGCCGAGCACGCCGCCTCCTTCACCGAGGCGACCGTCGCGAACGCCCTGGACTGCACGGACCTCTGGGGCATCACCTGGTGGTGCTCCCATGACGTGTCCCGCGAGCTCGCCGACTTTCCCGAACTGGAGTACGGGCTCGGGTTGTTGAGCAACGACCGCCGGCCCAAGGACAGCGCGCGGGTGCTGGCCGGCGCCGCCCGCCAGGCCCGCGAGCACCCGGCTCCGCCCAAGGCCCGTACCACCGCGCTCGTCGTCCCCGGCGACCCCGCGGGCCGTTCCGTCTGCGCGCCGGGCGGCCCCGTTTTCGAGGCGTTCTTCCGGCTCACCGCCGACGGCGCCCGACCGACCACCGTCCTCGCGTCCCGCGCGAACGACGGGGAGCACCTCACCGCACGAGGCATCACCGAAGTCGTCACGCCCGACCAGGTTCCGTAACCCCACAGGAAACAAGCACTCCCACAAGGAGGCACTTGCCCGTGAACCCCACCAGACGCACCGTCCTGCTCGTCGCCGGCACCGGGACGGCCGCCGCCCTGCTCCCGGCCGGACCGGCCGCCGCCGGTCAGGAGGCCGCGTCCCCCGCCGCCGGGGCCGCCGCCTCGGCACTCCAGCCGTACGCCTCCTACTGGTACCCGGACTCGTTCCCCTCCGGCTCACCGGGCGCGGGCATCACCTGGCGCAGTCTGAAGGCGTGGAGCGCAGCCACCGACGCCGACCTGGCCTTCAACACGGCGTCCGTGCCGCTCGCCGAGCGGTTCACCCCGACGCCGGTGAACTCGACGGCACGCGCCGGACAGGCCCGTATCCAGTCGCTGGTCTCCTTCGGTCCGACCGCGAGCAACCCCTCGCAAGGGTCGGCCACCGCCGACTACTACGCGCTCACCCACTGGAGTTACGTCGACGAGCTGGTCTTCTGGGGCGGTTCCTCCGGCGAGGGGCTGATCCTCGCGCCGAACGCGCCGATCGTGGACGCCGCCCACCGGCACGGCGTACCCGTCCTAGGCAATGTGTTCCTGCCGCCCGCCGCGTACGGCGGCCAGCTGCAGTGGACCCGCGACCTGGTGCAGAAGGACGCGGCGGGGCACTATCCGCTGGCGGCCCAGCTCGTCGCGGTCGCCGAGGCGTACGGCTTCGACGGCTGGTTCGTCAACGCCGAGACGGGCGGCGGGAACGCGGCGCTCGCCACGGACATGCTCGGTTTCCTCACCGAGCTGAAGACGCTCAGCGCGGCGAAGGGACAGCGCGTCACCTGGTACGACTCGATGACCGTCAGCGGCTCGGTGAGCTGGCAGGGCGCCCTCAACAACCAGAACCGGGTGTTCTACCAGGCCGCCGACACGATGTTCCTCGACTTCCGCTGGTCGGCGAGCAGCCTCGTCTCCTCCGGTACGAACGCCCAGCAGATCGGCCGTGACCGCTACGAGCTGTGGGCGGGCGTCGACGTCGAGGCCAACGGATGGAACCGGTCCGTGAACTGGGACGCCATGGTCCCCGGCGGCTCGGCCCACATCGTCTCGGTGGGCTTCTACCGGCCCGAGTGGACCCGCAACCACCTGCCCGCCACCCGCACACCCGGCGACTTCCACGCCTCCGACGACCGCTTCTGGAGCGGCCGTTCACTCGACCCGGCCCGCCCCGACACCACCGACACCTGGCGGGCGCCCGCCGTCTCGGTCGCGGACCGCTCGACCGTCACCGCGCTCCCGTTCGCGAGCACGTTCAACACCGGCCACGGACTGCGCTGGTACGAGGACGGCGAGGTGACGTCGACGGCGCAGTGGAACCATCTCGGACTCCAGGACCGGTTGCCGTCCCGGCGCTGGGTCACGCGGACGACGGGGCAGCACCCGGCCGTCACGTTCGACTTCGCCGACGCGTGGCGCGGCGGCAGCAGCGTCCTGGTCGACGGCGCCCTGACCGCGCCCACCACGCTCGACCTCTACGGGACCCGCCTGCCGCTCGGCGCGGACACGGTCGTCGAACTGACCCACCGGGCCGACTCGGGCGACGTGGAGGTGGAACTGGCCGTCGCCACCGCTGAACCGTCCGGTCCGGGGCAGCCGTACTCGTACACGTACTTCCCGGTCGCCGCCGGTGACGGCTGGGAGACCTCGACCGTACGGCTGACCGGGCTGCCCGAGGGCGGCACGGTGCACGCGCTCGGGGTCCGGCTCACCGGGGGCGAAGGTGGTGGTGTCGTGAAGTGGCGGCTCGGCGGACTCGCCGTACGCGAGGGGGACGCCCAGGCGCCGGGCACGCCTGTCGACGCGCGTGTCACCGACGCCTCGGGAGGCGATCTGCGCCTCGCCTGGCGCGCGGCCACCGGCGCCGGCGTACGCCATTACGCGCTGCACCGGGTGCTGCCCGACGGCACCCGGCGTTTCCTCGGCGGAACCGCTCAGCAGGCCTTCTTCGTTGGAGGACTGACGGCGGAAGGAGGCGAGAGCGCGGCGAGGTTCGAATTGCGGGCCGTTGGGGAGCTTTACACCGCGTCGGCCCCCGCGACCCTGACCCACACCTGGTGACCGCCGACCACCGGTACCACCGGTAACAGCAACAACCCGCACAACGGAGTTACGGAGCACCCCACATGCATGACGACCGCGGCCTGGTCGAAGCCCGCCTCAAGCGCGTGCTCGACGAGCGCATACGACCCGCCGTGTACCCCGAGTCCCTGCCGCTGGAAGTGGCGGTGTGGAACGCGCCCGGCGAGCCGGTGCCCGTCGAGGAGGGGCTGGCGGCCACGCCGTCTCCGGTGGCGGTCGGCGACAGGTGGGGTGCTCCCTGGGGCACCAGCTGGTTCCGGGTGACCGGGACCGTGCCCGAGGAGTGGGCGGGGAAGACCGTCGAGGCGATCCTCGACCTCGGCTTCGACGAGAACATGCCCGGCTTCCAGTGCGAGGGCCTCGTCTACCGTCCCGACGGCACTCCGGTGAAGGGCCTCAACCCGCGCAACCAGTGGGTACGGATCGGGGCGCCCGTCGCGGGCGGCGAGGAGGTGCGCCTGCATATCGAGGCCGCCTCCAACCCCGTCATCCTCGACTACCACCCCTTCCTGCCGACGCAGCTCGGCGACAAGGAGACGGCCGGCGGCGAACCGCAGTACAAACTGGCGCGGATGGACCTCGCCGTCCTCGACGAGACGGTGTGGCAGCTCGTCATCGACCTGGAGGTCCTCGGCGAGCTGATGGCCGAGCTGCCCGTGGAGTCCGCGCGCCGCTGGGACATCCTGCGCGCGGTCGAGAAGGCCCTCGACGCCGTCGACCTGCAGGACGTGGGCGCCACCGCCGCCGCGGCCCGCGCCCAGCTGGAAGCCGTGCTGGCGGCTCCGGCCGTGCCCTCCGCCCACCGCATCAGCGCCGTCGGCCACGCGCACATCGACTCGGCGTGGCTGTGGCCGCTGCGCGAGACCGTCCGCAAGGTCGCCAGAACCACGTCGAACATGACCGCGCTCCTGGAGGACGAGCCGGACTTCGTCTTCGCCATGTCGCAGGCCCAGCAGTGGGCCTGGGTCAAGGAGCACCGGCCCGAGGTATGGACCCGGGTGAAGAAGGCCGTCGCCGACGGGCGGTTCGTGCCGACGGGCGGCATGTGGGTCGAGTCCGACACCAACATGCCCGGCTCCGAGGCCATGGCCCGCCAGTTTGTGCACGGCAAGCGGTTCTTCATCGACGAGTTCGGCGTCGACAACGACGAGGCCTGGCTGCCCGACACCTTCGGCTTCGCCGCCGGACTGCCGCAGATCATCAAGGCGGCCGGCTCCAAGTGGCTGCTCACACAGAAGATCTCCTGGTCGCAGACGAACAAGTTCCCGCACCACACCTTCCAGTGGGAGGGCATCGACGGCACGCGGATCTTCACGCACTTCCCGCCCGTCGACACGTACAACTGCTCGATGAAGGGCAGCGAGATCGCCCACGCGGCGAACAACTTCAAGGACAAGGGTGTCGCCCGGCACTCCCTCGCCCCGACCGGCTGGGGCGACGGGGGCGGCGGCACGACCCGGGAGATGGTCGCCAAGGCGGCCCGGCTCCGCGACCTCGAAGGCTCGGCGACCGTGGTCTGGGAGACCCCGGAGAAGTTCTTCGAGAAGGCGGAGGCCGAGTACCCGAACGCGCCGGTGTGGGTCGGCGAGCTGTATCTGGAGCTGCACCGGGCCACGCTCACCAGCCAGGCCAAGACCAAGCAGGGCAACCGCCGCAGCGAGCATCTGCTGCGCGAGGCGGAGCTGTGGGCGGCGACCGCGGCGGTCCGGACGAAGTTCGCCTACCCGTACGAGGACCTGGACCGGCTCTGGAAGACGGTCCTGCTGCACCAGTTCCACGACATCCTGCCCGGCTCGTCCATCGCCTGGGTGCACCGCGAGGCCCGTAAGACCTACGAGGCGGTGGCCGAGGAGCTGAACGGGATCATCGGCGCGGCGCAGCGGGCGCTGGTGGGCGAGGGGACGACCGCCCTCGCCTTCAACTCCGCGCCGCACACCCGCGACGGGGTGCCCGCGGGCGGGGCGCGGACCCCGGCCGTCGGCGGCGAGTGCACGCTCGTGCCGCGCACGGACGGCGGTTTCGTCCTCGACAACGGATGCCTGCGCATCGAGATCGACGAGCGCGGACTCGTGGTCTCCGCGTTCGACCTCGCCGCGGACCGCGAGACCCTCGCCCCCGGCGAGGCCGCCAACCTCCTGCAGATCCACCCCGACTTCCCGAACATGTGGGACGCCTGGGACGTCGACGAGTTCTACCGCAACACGGTCACCGACCTCGTCGAGGCCGACGAGGTCGTCCCCGGTGACGACGGGGTCTCGGTCCGGATCGTCCGCACCTTCGGGGCGTCCAAGGTCACGCAGGTGCTGTCGCTCGCGCCGGGGGAGTGGCGGCTCGACCTCGACACCGAGGTCGACTGGCACGAGACGGAGAAGTTCCTGAAGATGTCCTTCCCGCTCGACGTGCACGCCGAGCGGTACGCGTCCGAGACGCAGTTCGGGCACTTCTTCCGGCCGACGCACACCAACACGTCCTGGGAGGCCGCCAAGTTCGAGGCCTGCAACCACCGGTTCGTCCACCTGGAGGAGCCCGGCTGGGGTGTCGCCGTCGTCAACGACTCGACCTACGGGCACGACGTGACGCGTGCGGTCCGTGGGGACGGCGGTACGACCACCACCGTCCGGGTGTCGCTGCTGCGCGCCCCGCGCTTCCCCGACCCCGAGACCGACCAGGGCGTGCACCGCTTCCGGCACGCGCTGGTGCCCGGTGCGGCGATCGGGGACGCGGTGCGGGAGGGGTGGCGGATCAACCTTCCCCAGCGGAAGGTCGCCGGCGGGGCGTCGGAGGTCGCGCCGCTGGTGACCGTCGCGCAGGACGCGGTCGTGGTCACGGCGGTGAAGCTGGCGGACGACGGCAGTGGTGACGTGGTCGTCCGCTTCCACGAGTCGAGGGGCGGGCGTAGTCAGGCGACGCTCACGGCGGGCTTCGACGTGGCGTCGGTGACGGTGACGGACCTCCTGGAGCGCGTGCTCCCGGACGCCACGGCCCCCGACCGGGACGGCAACCGCCTCACCCTGAAACTCCGCCCGTTCGAACTGGTGACGCTGCGCCTCACGCGGGCGTAAGCCTTTCCGGGCCCACGTGAACCTGCGGCCCGGCGGGGGTTGCCCGCGCAGTTCCCCGCGCCCCTGAAGGGCGCGGGCCTGCGGCCGGGTGCGTACCTGCGGCTCGGTGGGGGTTGCTCGCGCCGTTCCTCGCGCCCCTGAAGGGCGCGGGCCTGCGGCCGGGTGCGTACCTGCGGCTCGTTGGGGGTTGCTCGCGCAGTTCCCCGCGCCCCTGAAGGGCGCAAGCCCGGGGT
>NZ_JBHWZP010000078.1:0-33075 GCF_042728395.1 Streptomyces sp. NPDC060205 | reverse complement strand
GGAGCGCCCCGCGGGCGCCCCGGCCGGGCCGCGGCCCCACGGCGGGCCGCAGATCCCCGCTCGCCCGGGGCGGCTGGACGCCCTGGCTCTATCTCGCCCCCGCACTCGTCGTCATCGGCGGCCTGCTCGTCTACCCCGTCTACCAGCTCGGCCTGATCTCGTTCCTGGAGTACACCCAGGCCCAGGTCAGCGGCGGGGAACCGACCTCCTTCCAGGGCTTCGGGAACTACGCGACGCTCTTGCGCGACGAGCAGTTCTGGCAGGTCCTGCTCGCCACCGTGGTCTTCGCGTCGGCGTGCGTCGTGTCGACCCTCGCGGTCGGCTGCGCGCTCGCCGTCCTCCTGACACGTGTCCGTGCCCTGCCGCGGCTCGCCCTGATGCTGGCCGCGCTCGGCGCCTGGGCGACCCCCGCGGTCACCGGGTCCACGGTGTGGCTGCTCCTGTTCGACCCCGACTTCGGCCCGGTCAACCGGGTCCTGGGACTCGGCGACCACTCCTGGACGTACGGCCGCTACAGCGCCTTCGCCCTCGTCCTGCTCGAAGTGGTCTGGTGCTCCTTCCCGTTCGTGATGGTCACCGTGTACGCCGGGATCCGCGCCGTGCCCTCCGAGGTCCTGGAGGCCGCCTCCCTGGACGGCGCCTCCCAGTGGCGGATCTGGCGCTCGGTGCTCGCGCCGATGCTCCGCCCGATCCTCGTGGTCGTCACCATCCAGTCGGTCATCTGGGACTTCAAGGTCTTCACCCAGATCTACGTCATGACGAACGGCGGCGGCATCGCGGGCCAGAACCTCGTCCTGAACGTGTACGCGTATCAAAAGGCCTTCGCGTCCTCCCAGTACGGCCTCGGGTCGGCGATCGGAGTGGTGATGCTGCTGATTCTGCTGGCGGTCACGCTCGTCTATCTGAGGCTGCTGCGAAGGCAGGGGGAAGAGCTGTGAGTTCCATGACGTCCGCGGATTCCGTGCGCAGCGGATTCGTGCGAAATCTCGTACGCCGTTCCGTACGGCGGCCGTGGCGGCTGGCCGCCGAGGTCTCGGCGCTGCTGATCGCCGCGGTGGTCGCATTCCCCCTCTACTGGATGGTGCTCAGCGCCTTCAAACCGGCCGGGGAGATCGAGTCGAGCGAGCCGCGGCCCTGGACGCTCTCCCCGTCGCTGGATTCCTTCCGGCGCGTCTTCGGGCAGCAGGAATTCGGCCGTTACTTCCTCAACAGTCTTGTCGTGGCGGTCACCGTCGTCGCCGTCTCGGCGCTCATCGCGTTTCTCGCCGCGACCGCCGTGACACGATTCCGCTTCCGCTTCCGGACCACCCTGCTGATCATGTTCCTGGTCGCCCAGATGGTGCCCGTCGAGGCACTGACGATCCCTCTCTTCTTCCAGATGCGGGACTTCGGTCAGCTCAACACACTGGGCGCGCTGATCCTGCCGCACATCGCCTTCTCACTGCCCTTCGCGATCTGGATGCTGCGGGGCTTCGTGAAGGCCGTCCCCGAGGCGCTGGAGGAGGCCGCCCACATCGACGGGGCGAGCCGGACGCGGTTCCTGTGGCAGATCCTTTTCCCGCTGGTCTTTCCCGGCCTCGTCGCCACCAGCGTGTTCTCGTTCATCTCCGCCTGGAACGACTTCCTGTTCGCCAAATCGTTCATCATCAGCGACACCTCGCAGTCCACGCTGCCGATGGCCCTCCTCGTCTTCTACAAGCCCGACGACCCGGACTGGGGCGGTGTGATGGCCGGTTCCACCGTGATGACGATTCCCGTGCTGATCTTCTTCGTACTCGTACAGCGGCGCCTGGTCTCCGGACTCGGCGGCGCGGTGAAGGACTGACGTGAGCACTGACCCGAGCACCGACGTGAGCGCCGACCCGAGCACCGGGACGAGCACCGACCCGCGCGGCGCGGCCCCCGCGGCCCCGGCCCGGGTGATCCCCGCGCCCCGCTCGGTACGGGAGTCCGCCCGCCCCGGCGTCGCGCTCGACGCGGCCACCACCCTGTCGGCGGGCCCCGGCACGGGCACCACCGAACGCTGGCTGCGCCTCACCCTCGGCGCGGCCCTGGGACTTTCGCTGCCGCCCGCTCCCGAAAACGCCGGCGGCCCCGAAAACACCTCCGGCACCGAAAGCGCGACCGCTGCGGAAAACGCCCCGAACACCGTGCGGTTGCGTATCGACGAGACCCTCCCGCCGGAGGCCTACGTACTCGACGCCGATTCCGGACGGGGCATCGAGATCCGCGGCGGAAGCGGCGCCGGAGTGTTCTGGGGAGCCCAGACACTGCGTCAGCTCATCGGCCCCGAAGCCTTCCGGCGCGCACCCGTCCGGCCGGGCGTCACGCACACCGTCCCGAACCTGACCGTCGAGGACGCACCGCGATTCGCCTGGCGCGGTCTGATGCTCGACGTCTCGCGGCACTTCATGCCGAAGGACGGCGTCCTGCGCCAACTCGACCTGATGGCCGCGCACAAGCTCAACGTCTTCCACTTCCACCTCACCGACGACCAGGGCTGGCGTATCGAGATCAAGCGGTATCCGAAGCTCACGGAGACCGGATCATGGCGGGCACGCACCAAATTCGGTCATCGCGCCTCGCCCCACTGGGAGGAGAAGCCGCACGGGGGCTTCTACACCCAGGACGACATCCGCGAGATCGTCGCGTACGCCGCCGAACGGCATATCGCCGTCGTCCCCGAAATCGACATCCCGGGGCACTCGCAGGCCGCCATCGCCGCATATCCGGAACTCGGCAACACCGATGTCATCGACACGCACTCCCTCTCCGTCTGGGACACCTGGGGCGTCTCCAAAAACGTACTCGCACCCACTGACAACGCCCTTCGCTTCTACGAGGGCGTCTTCGAGGAACTCCTCGGCCTGTTCCCCTCGGAGTTCATCCACGTCGGCGGCGACGAGTGCGCCAAGGACCAGTGGAAGGCGTCCCCCGCCGCACAGGCGCGGATCACCGAACTGGGCCTCGCGGACGAGGACGGACTGCAGTCCTGGTTCATCCGCCACTTCGACGACTGGCTCACCGCACGCGGACGCCGGCTGATCGGCTGGGACGAGATCCTGGAGGGCGGGCTCGCCCCGGGCGCCACCGTCTCCTCGTGGCGCGGTTACCAGGGCGGCATCACGGCCGCACGGGCCGGCCACGACGTCGTCATGTGCCCCGAGCAGCAGGTCTACCTGGACCACCGGCAGGCCGAAGGGCCCGACGAGCCGGTGCCCATCGGCTTCGTGCGCACCCTGGAGGACGTCTACCGCTTTGAACCCGTTCCACCGGAACTGACCCCCGCTCAGGCGCGGCACGTGCTCGGCACGCAGGCCAACCTGTGGACCGAGGTGATGGAGGACCGGGCCCGCGTGGACTACCAGGCCTTCCCGCGGCTCGTGGCCTTCGCGGAGGTCGCCTGGAGCGCCCTGCCGCCGCCCGCGGAACGCGACTTCGCGGATTTCGAGGAGCGAATGACCGCGCACTACGCCCGACTTGACGCCCTGGGAGTCGCCTACCGGCCGCCTGCCGGGCCACTGCCCTGGCAGCGGCGCCCCGGGGTGCTCGGACGCCCGATCGACGGGCCGCCCCCGAACGTGTGAGGGGGCTCCCGGGGGGTGTCGTCCGGCGCGGCACCCTGCGACGGTGGCCTGTGCGGAGAAAGACACCCAAGGGGCAACGAAAACCGCCAATTGGCTCTGACGGGCGATGTGGTGCGAAAACGGACCATCCGCTGGTGGCGGGTAGGAATGCCTCCTAGCGGACCCCCGCGTCGGGGAACCGGGAAGATGTGCCAGAGTTGCCACGTCCGCCCTGTCAGCACGTACCGTACGGCAACACAGGTGGGACCAGGTGGGGCAGCGGGAAGGGGCAGCCGGTTTGACCACGCACGCACCGCAGGCGGCGCACGCCGTGACGCTGCCCGCCTCACTGGACGAGGCCGTGGCGGCGCTCGCAGCCATGCCCGCCGCCGTTCCCGTGGCCGGCGGCACCGACCTCATGGCCGCCGTCAACTCAGGACAGCTGAGGCCCGCCGCACTCGTCGGCCTCGGCCGGATCAGCGAGATCCGCGGCTGGCAGTACCAGGACGGCCACGCACTCCTCGGCGCGGGCCTCACCCACGCCCGTATGGGGCGCCCCGACTTCGCCGCCCTCATCCCGGCCCTCGCGGCCGCCGCGCGGGCCGCCGGACCCCCGCAGATCCGCAACGCGGGCACCCTGGGCGGCAACATCGCCTCCGCGTCACCCACCGGGGACGCGCTCCCCGTGCTGGCCGCGCTGGAAGCGACCCTCATCATCGCCTGCCCGGGCGGCGCCCGCCGCGAGATCCCCGTCTCGCACCTGCTCGCGGGCATGGAGATGCTCCGCGGCGGCGAACTCATCGGGTACGTGCGCGTGCCGCTGCTGCACGCGCCCCAGGTCTTCCTGAAGGCCACCGGACGGACCGGCCCCGGCCGCGCCATCGCCTCCGTGTCGCTCGTCCTCGACCCCGCCCGGCGCGGGGTGCGGTGCGCCGTCGGTGCCATAGCGCCGATGCCGCTGCGCCCCCTGGACGCCGAACAGTGGGTCGCCTCGCTGATCGACTGGGACAACAACCGCGCGATCGTGCCCGAGGCGCTGGCCGCCTTCGGCGAGTACGTCGCCGCGGCCTGCATCCCCGATCCGGCCCCCGAGGAGGACGGTTCCGTACCGCCGCTGCCGCCCGCCGTACTGCACCTGCGGCGCACCGTCGCCGCGCTGGCCCGACGAGCACTGGGGAGGGCACTGTCGTGACCGACGACCAGCACGGAGATCAGCACGGTGAGGGCGCGCCCCACGCGGGCAGCCGCTGGGACCCGCTGCCCCAGGGCGACTACGACGACGGCGCCACCGCCTTCGTCAAGCTCCCCGAAGGGGGCATCGACGCCCTCCTCGCGGACTCGCCGCTCGCCGCGCCCGGCCACGGCTACGTACCGCCGCCGATAACGGTCGCGCCCGGCACGGGTGCGGAGAACGACCCGGGGTCCGCCGGCTCCTGGGGCGCACCGCCCGAGGCGGCCGGTCACGGTCAGCAGCAGGACGTACGGTGGCCCGACCCGAACGCCCTCCCCGACGAGCACCGCCAGGCCCCCCAGGACCAGTTCTCGTACCACCCCGGGGCCACCGGCCAGTGGACCTTCGACCAGCCCGCACAGGGCGGCCAGGGCCCCCACGGACACGAGGGCACGGGGCACGACGCCTCGGGCCAGGACGTCACCGGACAGTGGTCCATCCCGGTCGCCGACGGGGATCTGCCGGACGAGTCCGGTGAGTTCACCACGTCCTCGCTGGTCGAGCAGTGGGGCGGCAACCCGCCCGCCACGCTTCCGGGCGGGGCGGCGGCGCCCTGGGCCGACGAGCCCTGGGCCCAGCAGCCGCCCGAGCAGCAGCAGCCCGCCGCCGGAACCGGGCCCCACGCGCCCGCCGAGCACGGCGCCGCCGAGATCATCGACGTCTCCGGAGCGCACGCCGACGAGATCGCCGTCTCCGTGGAGCGCGACACGGGCCACGACGACGGACGCGAGGAACCGTCCGGGGCCGCGTCCCGCCACGACCGCCAGGAGTACGCGGACGACCCCGCGGGCGAGCCCGAAGCGGCCCCCACGGAGGAGCCCGGCGAAGGGACTCCGGACGCCGCGTCCTACCCGGACGCCGACGCCGCCTCCGAGGAGTCCGCGTCCGACGGCTCCGAGGGCGTCGCCCCGCACAACGACCACCCCCTCGCCTCGTACGTCCTGCGGGTGAACGGCGTCGAACGGCCCGTGACGGACGCCTGGATCGGCGAATCGCTGCTGTACGTACTGCGCGAGCGCCTCGGCCTCGCGGGCGCCAAGGACGGCTGCTCACAGGGCGAGTGCGGCGCCTGCAACGTCCAGGTGGACGGCCGGCTCGTCGCGTCCTGCCTGGTGCCCGCCGTGACGGCCGCCGGAAGCGAGGTGCGCACCGTCGAGGGCCTCGCCGCCGACGGACAGCCCTCGGACGTCCAGCGGGCCCTCGCCAAGTGCGGTGCCGTGCAGTGCGGCTTCTGCATCCCTGGCATGGCGATGACCGTGCACGACCTCCTTGAGGGCAACCCCGCGCCGACCGACCTGGAGACCCGCCAGGCCCTGTGCGGCAACCTGTGCCGCTGCTCGGGCTACCGGGGCGTCCTGGAGGCCGTACGCGACGTCGTGGCCGAGCGGGAGGCCCACACGGCCGCCGAGCACTCCTCGGACGGCGACGAGGCCCGTATCCCGCACCAGGCGGGCCCCGGCGCCGGAGGCGTCAACCCGTCCGCGTTCGAGCCCCACCAGTCCAGCCAGCCCCACGAGCAGCCGTACGGCCAGGACGGAGGCCAGGCGTGAGCAACGACACCGCCACCGCGACCACCGCGCAGCCCGGCACCGCACCGGAACCGCCGCCGCACGGCCTCGGCGTGTCCCTGCCGTCCGCGGAGGCCCGCGCCAAGACGGAGGGCACCTTCCCGTACGCGGCGGACCTGTGGGCCGAGGGCCTCCTGTGGGCCGCCGTCCTGAGATCACCGCACCCGCACGCGCGCATCCTGTCCGTCGACACCACCCACGCGCGCGAGATGCCCGGCGTCCAGGCCGTCATCACCCACGAGGACGTGCCCGGCACCGCGCTGCTGGGCCGCGGCAGGGCCGACCGCCCCGTCTTCGCCTCCGACGTCGTGCGCCACCACGGAGAGGCCATCGCCGCCGTCGCCGCGGACCATCCCGACACCGCGCGCATGGCCGCCGCCGCCGTCATCGTCGAGTACGAGATCCTCGACCCGGTGACCGACCCGGAGCAGGCCTTCGAAGCGGAGCCCCTGCACCCCGACGGCAACCTCATCCGCCACATCCCGCTGCGCCACGGGGACCCGGACGCCGCCGGTGACATCGTCGTCGAGGGCCTGTACCGCATCGGCCGCCAGGACCCGGCCCCGATCGGCGCGGAGGCCGGACTCGCCGTACCCCGCCCCGACGGCGGGGTCGAGCTCTATGTGGCCTCCACCGACCCGCACACCGACCGCGACACCGCCGCCGCCTGCTACGGCCTGGAACCGGAGCGCGTGAAGGTCGTCGTCACCGGCGTGCCCGGCGCCACCGCCGACCGCGAGGACCAGGGCTTCCAGCTCCCCCTCGGGCTGCTCGCCCTCAAGACGGGATGCCCGGTCAAGCTGACCGCGACCCGCGAAGAATCCTTCCTCGGGCACGTCCACCGGCACCCCACCCTCCTGCGCTACCGCCACCACGCGGACGCCGAGGGCAGGCTGATCAAGGTCGAGGCGCAGATCCTCCTCGACGCGGGCGCGTACGCGGACACCTCCTCGGAGGCCCTGGCCGCCGCCGTCTCCTTCGCCTGCGGCCCGTACGTCGTCCCGAACGCCTTCATCGAGGGCTGGGCCGTACGCACCAACAACCCGCCCTCCGGACACGTACGCGGCGAGGGCGCCATGCAGGTGTGCGCCGCCTACGAGGCCCAGATGGACAAGCTGGCCAAGAAGCTCGGCGTCGACCCGGCCGAGCTGCGCCTGCGCAACGTCCTGGCCACCGGGGACGTCCTGCCGACCGGCCAGACCGTCACCTGCCCGGCCCCCGTGGCCGAACTGCTCCAGGCCGTCCAGGAGCACCCGCTGCCCGCCCTGCCCAAGGACACCCCCGAGGACGAGTGGCTGCTCCCCGGCGGCCCCGAGGGCGCCGGAGAACCCGGCGCCGTACGGCGGGGCGTCGGCTACGCCCTGGGCATGGTCCACATGCTCGGCGCCGAGGGCACCGACGAGGTCTCGACGGCCACCGTGAAGGTCCACGACGGCATCGCCACCGTGCTCTGCGCGGCCGTGGAGACCGGCCAGGGCTTCACCACGCTGGCCCGGCAGATCGTCCAGGAGACGCTCGGCATCGAAGAGGTCCATGTGGCCTCCGTGGACACCGACCAGCCCCCCGCAGGCCCCAGCGCCCGCGGCCGGCACACCTGGGTGTCCGGCGGCGCCGTCGAACGGGCCGCCAAGATGGTCCGTACGCAGCTGCTGCAGCCCCTGGCGCACAAGTTCGGCATGTCCACCGAGCTGCTCCAGATCACCGACGGCAAGATCACCTCGTACGACGGCGTGCTGTCGACGACCGTCGCCGAGGCGATGGACGGCAAGGAGCTGTGGGCGACCGCGCAGTGCCGCCCGCACCCCACCGAGCCGCTGGACGGCGCGGGCCAGGGCGACGCCTTCGTGGGCCTCGCCTTCTGCGCGATCCGCGCTGTGGTGGACGTGGACATCGAGCTGGGCTCGGTGCGCGTGGTCGAACTGGCGCTCGCCCAGGACGTGGGCCGCATCCTGAACCCCGCGCAGCTCACCGCCCGTATCGAGGCCGGGGTCACGCAGGGCATCGGCGCGGCGCTGACCGAGAACCTGCGCACCGCGCGCGGGCTCGTCCGCCACCCCGACCTCACCGGGTACTCCCTGCCGACCGCTCTCGATGCCCCCGACATCCGCATCGTCAAGCTCGTCGAGGAGCGCGACGTGGTCGCGCCCTTCGGAGCGAAGGCCGTCAGTGCGGTGCCGGTCGTCACGTCCCCGGCGGCGGTCGCGTCCGCGGTGCGGGCGGCCACGGGACGCCCGGTGAACCGGCTGCCGATAAGGCCTCAGGCGGCCGTGGTGACGGCGACGCAGTGAGGCACGTGCGGGACGCGAGGTGAGCGGTGGACGGCGGTGTGGTCCTCATCACCGGCATCATGGCCGCGGGAAAGTCCACGGTCGCGCAGGCACTCGCCGAGCGACTGCCACGGGCCGCCCACGTACGGGGTGACGTGTTCCGGCGAATGATCGTGACCGGCCGCGCGGAGTACGAGCCAGGAGCGGGCCCGCACAGCGAGGCCGAAGCCCAACTCCGGCTGCGGTACGGGCTGTCGGCGGCGACGGCGGACACGTACGCGCGGGCGGGCTTCACGGCGGTCGTCCAGGACGTGGTCCTGGGCGCGAACCTCACGGCCTACGTCGAACTCGTACGGACGAGCCCGCTGTACGTCGTCGTACTGGCCCCGTGTCCCGGCGCCGTGGCGGAGCGGGAGGCCGGACGGGCCAAGACGGGATACGGCGCGTGGACCGTCGCGGACCTCGACCGCGGCCTGCGTGCGGACACCCCGCGTATCGGGCTGTGGCTGGACACGTCCGAGCAGACCGCGGGGCAGACGGTGGACGCGATCCTGGCGGGCGGGGAGCGGGCCCGAGTCCGCTGAGAGCGCGGCGCGGCTGACGGCACGTCAGCGAGCGGTCTGCGCGAGGCCGGCGGGAGATCGGCGCGAGGCCGGCGGGCGATCGGCGAGCAGCCGGTGAGAAGCCGCTGGTCAGCGCGATCCCGGGGCGTTGTCAGTGGTGCCGGGTAGTGTTCTGGTCGTGGGGGAGGACCGCTGGGCGGCGGGCCGTTTTCCGGGTGTTTCGAGGCGCGTCCGGATGCCTTGGCGTGCGTGGCGGCATGCCTGCGCGCATGGCTGTGCGCCGCCCGGCCCGGTCCTGCCGGGGGACTGCGAACGACGATCCGCGGGGGAACGATGAGCACGACGGACACCGGCATCGGCACCAACACCACTACCAACACCGGCACTGGCACCGGCAGCGGCATCGTCGGCAAGAGGATCACTCTGCGCGAGGACGCACTGGGCCCGTACGTCACGCACGCCCCGACGCGCCGCTGGCTGACGGGACCCGGACTGCCGGGTGGCAGCGGTCTGTTGACCTTCGAGCCCCTGCGCGGGGACGGACTGCGGACGGTGAGGGACTCGACGGGAGACACGGCCGCACTCCCGGCCGAACTGCGCGACCAGTTGGTGATCGGCGCCCTGCGGGACCCCGCCGGCATGGAGACGGAGTCGGTGCTGCTCGACGGGGCGACGGGCGAGGTGTCCACCACGTTCTTCCTCCATGACCGCCCCGACCTGATGGACCGCCTCCCGCTGGCGCCCTCGCTCCGGACGCTCACGGACTTCGTGACGGCGACGGACGAGATGTCCGCGAGGAGAGGCCAGTTCGCGTCGTACGAGGGCCGGTTCGGCCCGAAGGCCGTGGCCGCGATGTCGCGGCAGCTGCTGGCGCTGTTCGAGGAGGGCGTCGACGGCGAGGTCCCGCCGTTCTGGAAGATGGCGGCGCTGATCCGCCCGATGGCCCTGGTCGCGGGTCCGCCGGCCGACGCGGCGCTCGCTCTCGACCTCCCGGCCCGCCTGCTGGACCAGGAGTTCGGGCACGGCCGGGTGGTGCGCTTCGAGGACGTCGACTTCCCCGCCGCCCTCGCCCACGAGCCGACGCGGCACTTCCTGCGCGAGACGGGCCTGCCCGAGGACGGTTTCCTGTTCCAGCTGGACACGGACGTGCCGCTGCCGACGCTCGCCGAGTACTACGAGGACGAGCGCCCGGACGTGTTCACCCCCGACCAACTCCCGCGAGACGCGGACCACTTGATCCGCCTGGGTCATCTGATCGAGGACAACAGCCTGATCGTCGACGGCGCGACGGGCGCGATCCTCGACTGGAGCGAGCCCGACGCCACGCTGTACGCCCTGAACACGGACGTCTCGACCCTGGCCTTCACCCTGTGGCTGCTCCACCGCGAGCGGACGATCGACGAGTCCCTGTCCCACGAACTGACCGAGGAGGCCTACGACCAGCTCGCCACGACGATGACGCAGACCCTGTCGAAGGTCGACCCCACGGGCACCGCCCCGGGGTCCGAGTGGCACTACTGGACGGAAATGTTCCAGGACGAGGCGGGAGGGGTCCTCTGAGCCGCCCAAGGACGCGCTGAGCCGCCCTCTCACGACGCGGGGGCCGACCACCCGAAGGCAGCCGACCCCGACACCGAACCAGAGGCCGTGGCGGGAATTGAACCCACGTGCCTCGCTTTGCAGGCGAGTCCCTAAGCCACTCGGGCACACGGCCAAGCTTGAGTCCGTTGTGCTGGACTCGTTGGGTCGACCGTACGGGCCGGGGTGGGCGTGGCCAAGGGTGTCGTGGGGGCTGCAACGGGACTGCCATGCCGCGTTCACAAAGGGCGGGGGCGGGGTCGTACGACCAAGGTCTCAGGGCGGGGCCGTCTTCCGACAGGGGTCAATGTCGGTCTTGCCCCTTACCCTGGCGAACATGACCTCCCTGGAACCGGGCGACACCGGCGTCGCCGCCACCCCGAGCGCACCGATCGAAGACGTCGCCCCGGACGGCGTGCTCAGCCGTCCCTACCGGGCGCTGAGCATCGGGATCGTGTCCGTCGTGCTGCTGATCGCCTTCGAGGCGACGGCCGTCGGGACGGCCATGCCGGTGGCGGCGCGGGAGCTGGACGGGATCTCGCTGTACGCGTTCGCGTTCTCCGGGTACTTCACGACGAGCCTGTTCGGCATGGTGCTGGCCGGGCAGTGGTCCGACCGGGCCGGCCCGCTGGGTTCCCTCACCGCGGGGATCGGGGCCTTCGCGGCGGGGCTGCTGCTGTCCGGGACGGCCGGGGCCATGTGGCTGTTCATCCTCGGCCGGGCCGTACAGGGGCTGGGCGGGGGGCTGGTGATCGTCGCGCTGTACGTGGTGGTGGGGCGGGCTTATCCGGCACGGCTGCGCCCGTCGATCATGGCGGCGTTCGCGGCGAGCTGGGTGGTCCCGTCCATCGTCGGCCCCCTCGCCTCCGGCGCGGTCACCGAGCACCTCGGCTGGCGCTGGGTCTTCGTCGGCGTACCGGTGCTGGTTCTTCTGCCGCTGGCGCTCGCGCTGCCGCAGATACGCAGGCGGGCGTCCGGGCCCGAGGAGGGAACCCTGCCGGCCCCCTTCGACCGGCGCCGCATCCGGCTGGCGCTGGGCATCTCCGCGGGCGCGGGCCTGCTGCAGTACGCCGCCCAGGACCTGCGGTGGCTGTCCCTGCTCCCGGGTGTGGCGGGAGCCGTGCTGCTCGTCCCCGCCGTGCTCGGACTGCTGCCGCGAGGCACCTACCTGGCGGCGCGCGGCCTGCCGTCCGTGGTGCTGCTGCGCGGCGTGGCCGCCGGATCCTTCATCGCGGCGGAGTCCTTCGTACCGCTGATGCTGGTCACCGAGCGGGGCCTGTCGCCGACGCTCGCCGGGTTCTCCCTGGCGGCCGGCGGCGGCACCTGGGCGCTGGGCTCCTTCGTGCAGGCGAGGGCGCGCGTGGAGCCGTACCGGGAGCGGCTGATGATGCTGGGCATGGTGCTGACCGCGGCCGCCATCGCCGCCGCGCCGGCCGTGCTGATCGACGGGGTGCCGGTGTGGACGGTGGCGGTGGCCTGGGCGTTCGGCTGTTTCGGGATGGGGCTGGTGATCTCCTCCACCAGCGTCCTGCTGCTCCAGCTCTCCGCCCCGGGCCAGGCCGGCAACAACTCCGCCGCCCTGCAGATGTCCGACGGCCTCGCCAACGTCGTCCTCCTCGCCACGGGCGGCGCGGCCTTCGCGGCGCTCGGCGGCGGCACGGTCACCCACGCGGCCACCCAGGCATCCGGCGGCCACCCGGCCGCCTTCGTGGCGGTGTTCCTGCCGATGGCGGGCGTGGCACTGGTGGGGGCATGGGTGACCACGCGCCTGCGGGTCCCCTCAGCGAGCTGAGCTGAGACGAGCTGAGACGAGCTGGGACGAGCCGATGTGAGCTGGGTCCCATCCAAGGGTGACCCCGCCTTGTCCGCGCGTTGACGTTCGCGGGGCGCCGGTAGGGTGGCCCGGTTGTCATACGCAGCCGTCGTCATACGTACCCGCGCCGCCCGCCCGTCTCCCGCCACCACCCTGCCTGACGCGCTGCGCGCGGCCCCTCAGTCCTCGACCACCCCACGGAGACCGTGACTACCGCCCGCCCGTCGTCCCCCGACACCCTCACTGGAGGGCCCTTCGTGCCCGCCTCTTCCGTCGCCAGCGCCGCGTCCTCGCACCACCTGTCGCCCGCGTTCCCCGGCCGGGCCCCCTGGGGCACCGCCAACAAGCTGCGTGCCTGGCAGCAGGGGGCGATGGAGCGGTACCTCCAGGAACAGCCGCGTGACTTTCTCGCCGTCGCCACGCCCGGCGCCGGCAAGACGACCTTCGCGCTGACCCTCGCGTCCTGGCTGCTGCACCACCATGTCGTGCAGCAGGTGACCGTGGTCGCGCCGACCGAGCATCTGAAGAAGCAGTGGGCGGAGGCGGCCGCGCGCATAGGGATCAAGCTGGATCCCGAGTACAGCGCGGGCCCGCTCAGCAAGGAGTACCAGGGCGTCGCCGTGACCTACGCCGGAGTCGGCGTGCGGCCCATGCTGCACCGCAACCGCTGCGAGCAGCGCAAGACCCTCGTCATCCTCGACGAGATCCACCACGCCGGTGACTCGAAGTCCTGGGGCGAGGCGTGCCTGGAGGCTTTCGAGCCCGCCACCCGCCGGCTCGCCCTCACCGGTACGCCGTTCCGCTCCGACACGAACCCGATCCCCTTCGTCGCGTACGAGGAGGGCAACGACGGAATCCGCCGCTCCGCAGCCGACTACACCTACGGCTATGGCTCCGCCCTCGGCGACGGCGTCGTGCGGCCCGTCATCTTCCTCTCCTACAGCGGCAACATGCGCTGGCGTACGAAGGCGGGGGACGAGATCGCCGCCCGGCTCGGCGAGCCGATGACCAAGGACGCCGTCAGCCAGGCCTGGCGCACCGCCCTCGACCCGCGCGGCGAGTGGATGCCCAGCGTGCTGCGCGCCGCGGACCAGCGGCTGACGGAGGTGCGCAAGGGCATCCCGGACGCCGGCGCCCTCGTCATCGCCTCCGACCAGGACTCCGCGCGCGCCTACGCCAAACTGATCCGCGAGATCACCGGCACCAAGGCCACCGTCGTCCTGTCCGACGACACCGGAGCGTCCAACCGGATCGACGAGTTCAGCCAGAGCGACGACCGCTGGATGGTCGCCGTCCGGATGGTGTCCGAAGGCGTCGACGTACCGCGCCTGGCCGTGGGCGTGTACGCGACGACCATCTCCACCCCCCTCTTCTTCGCCCAGGCCGTCGGCCGCTTCGTACGGTCCCGGCGGCGCGGCGAGACCGCGTCCGTCTTCCTGCCGACCGTCCCCGACCTCCTCACCTTCGCCAACGAGATGGAGGTCGAGCGCGACCACGCCCTCGACAAGCCCAAGAAGGAGAGCGAGGAGGACCCGTACGCCGAATCCGAGAAGGAGATGGAGGAGGCGAACAAGGAGCAGGACGAGGACACCGGCGAGCAGGAGCAGTTCTCCTTCGAGGCGCTGGAGTCCGAGGCCGTCTTCGACCGGGTCCTGTACGACGGCGCCGAGTTCGGTATGCAGGCCCACCCGGGAAGCGCGGAGGAGCAGGACTACCTCGGCATCCCCGGGCTCCTCGAACCCGACCAGGTCCAGCTCCTCCTCCAAAAGCGCCAGGCCCGGCAGATCGCGCACAGCCGCAAGAAGCCGGACGAGGAGGCCGACCTCCTCGAACTGCCCGCCGAGCGGCGCCCCGTGGTCTCCCACAAGGAGATGCTGGAGCTGCGCAAGAAGCTCAACACCATGGTCGGCGCGTACGTCCACCAGAGCGGCAAGCCCCACGGCGTGATCCACACCGAGCTGCGCCGCGTCTGCGGCGGCCCGCCGAGCGCGGAGGCGACCGCCGGGCAGCTGCGCCAGCGGATCGAGAAGGTCCAGGAGTGGGCGACCCGCATGCGGTGACCGCCCGCCCCTGACGCGGTACAGGACGTCGCGCGTCCGCATGCTGGAACCCGCACGGCCGTCCGTGTCTGTACGTGTCCGAACACGCCTGTACGCCGATACGAGCGCCGGTGCCCTGATGGCACCGGCGCTCGCTCGCGTACGCGCCCCTTCGGCAGGCGTGCGCGCTCTGTGCAGAGGTGGTGTACGCCGCGTTGCCCGCGCCGCTCATATCCGGCCGGAACGGGACCAAACCATGGGTAACCGGGAGCGGTCCGTACCTGCGCATGACCGGATTCTGGACGGAGCCTTCCGCTGAGCGAACCAGCTCGCTACTGTCCCGCTACGCACACGCCCCGTGGCAGCGCCGCCGCGGAGCGCAGCCGGTGCCCGCCCGGGAGTACCCGGGACGCAGCCGACCGGCGGCCTCTGACGCGCGTCGCCGATGGGACCGGTGGCGCATCCGCCGCGTAGGGGGTCGCCGACCCTCACCACTAAGGAGTGGGCGTCGTGACCGCGGAAACCTCCCAGACGCTCGACCGGGGACTGCGCGTCCTCAAGCTGCTCGCCGACACCGACCACGGTCTGACCGTCACCGAGCTGTCCAACAAACTCGGAGTCAACCGGACCGTTGTGTACCGGTTGCTCGCCACGCTGGAGCAGCACGCCCTCGTACGCCGTGACCTGGGCGGCCGTGCCCGGGTCGGGCTCGGCGTGCTGCGGCTCGGCCGACAGGTCCATCCGCTGGTGCGCGAGGCCGCGCTGCCCGCGCTGCGGTCGCTGGCCGAGGACATCGGGGCGACCGCGCACCTCACGCTGGTCGACGGTACGGAGGCGCTCGCCGTCGCCGTGGTCGAGCCGACGTGGACGGACTATCACGTGGCCTACCGGGCCGGGTTCCGGCATCCGCTGGAACGGGGGGCCGCCGGGAAGGCGATTCTCGCCGCGCGGGCCGGGGGTGTGGACGGGGAGCTCGGCTACACCCTTACGCATGGGGAGCTGGAGGCCGGGGCGAGTGGGGCCGCGGCGGCGCTGATCGGTGTGACGGGGGTGGAGGGGAGTGTGGGGGTGGTGATGTTGGCTGACGCCGTGCCTGAGCGGGTGGGGCCGCGGGTTGTCGATGCTGCGCGGGAAGTGGCTGACGCGTTGCGGTGACCCTGGCGGGGTGTGAGGCCGGGGTGGGGGTCGGGGGGGCGTGGGTCGGCTGCGGGTTCGCTGTGGCTGGTCGCGCAGTTCCCCGCGCCCCTAAAAGATCGCGCCGTTCCCCGCGCCCCTAAAAGGCTGCGCCGTTCCCCGCGCCCCCAGGAGCGAAAGACTGCGCCGTTCCCCGCGCCCCTGAAAGGCAAAGGATTGCGCCGTTCCCCGCGCCCCTAAAAGCCAACGACTGCGCCGTTCCCCGCGCCCCCGGACAGCGAAATCTTGCTCTCCGTTAGATTGATGCCGTGGCTTCTCGTCTCTCTGGTTTCATTCGGCTCTCGCGTCCCCGCTTCGTCGCTCTGTGTGCGCTGCCTGTCGTGGGGCTGTTCGCCGTGGCGGTGTTCGCGCCGTTGCCGTTCGCGTTGGCTCAGCCCGGGATGACGGCGGATGTGCTCGGTGAGAACAAGGGCGACCCGGTGATCACGATCTCCGGTGCGAAGGCCCGTGACACGAGCGGGCAGCTGCGGATGACGACCATCGAGGCGACGGGCCCGGACACGGACGTCAGCCTGGGTGACGTCCTCGACGGCTGGTTCCGTACGGACCGTGCCGTGATGCCGCGCGACTCGGTCTACCCGAGCGGCGACAGCGTCAAGGAGATCGAGGAGTACAACGCCGAGGAGATGAAGAAGTCCCAGGACACCGCCACCGAGGCGGCGCTGGACCAGCTCGGCGGGACGTCGGACGACATCGAGGTCACCCTGAAGCTCGCCGACGTGGGCGGCCCGAGCGCAGGCCTCCTCTTCTCCCTCGGCATCGTCGACAAGCTGGACGGCGACGGCAGCGGCGGCGACCTCACGGGCGGCCGGGTCATCGCGGGCACGGGAACCATCGACGCCGACGGGAAGGTCGGCGCGGTCGGGGGAGTGGCCCTCAAGACGCAGGCGGCCCGCCGCGACGGCGCCACGGTCTTCCTGGTCCCGAAGGCGGAGTGCTCGGACGCGAAGTCGGAGCTGCCGAAGGGGCTGCGCCTCATCCCGGTGACGACGCTCAAGGGTGCCGTCGACTCCCTGGTGGCGCTGGAGAAGGGCAAGGGCTCGGTTCCCTCCTGCTGAGCCCCGCCGGTCGGGCACTCAGCCCTCCTTGACGAAGCCCTCCTTCTTCATCCAGTCCAGCGCCACCGCGTGCGGATCCTCGCCGTCGACGTCGACCTTGGCGTTCAGCTCCTGCGCCACGTCGTTGTCGAGCCGCTTCGTGATCGGGGCCAGGACCTCGGCGATCGCCGGGTACTTCTTCAGGGCCTTCGTGTTGATCTGCGGGGCCACGTTGTAGTTGGGGAAGAACTTCTTGTCGTCCGCCATCACGGCGAGGTTCATGGACTTGATGCGCCCGTCGGTGGTGAAGACCTCCCCGTAGGTGCAACTGCCCTTGCGCACCTGGGTGTAGATGATCCCGGTGTCCATCTGCGTGATGTTCCCGCTCGGCACTTTCATGCCGTACGCCTTCTCCATGCCGGGCAGCCCGTCCGCCCGGTTGGCGAACTCGCTCTCCACGCAGAGCGTGACGGCCTTGGGGTCCTTCTTGGCGAGGGCGGCCACCTCCGAGAGCGTCTTCGTGCCGTACTTCTTGTAGTTGGCCTGGTTCATGGCGAGCGCGTACGTATTGTTCAGCTTCGAGGGGGGCAGCCAGGTCAGCCCGTTCTTCCGGTCGGCCTCGCGCACGGCCTCCCACTGCTTCTGCGGATCGGCGATGGGGTCGCTGTTGCCCAGGTAGGTGATCCAGGCGGTGCCGGTGTACTCGTAACCGGCGTCCGCGTCCCCGTTCTTGACCGCTTCCCGGGAGCCGATCGACCCCTGGATGCCCGTGCGGTCGAGGACGTCCGCGCCGGCCGCCTGGAAGGCGATGCCCATGATCGCGCCGAGGATGAGCTGCTCGGTGAACTCCTTGGACGTCACGGTCAGATCGGCGCCCTTGAGCGGCTGTCCCTTGCCGACCGACCCCGGTTTCACATCGTCGACCATGGGCGAACCGCTGGTCAGCCCGCACCCGGACACCGCCGCCAGCAGGGCGAGCGCCGCCACCGGACCCGTAACCGACGTGATACGTCTCATGAGCCCGCCTCCAGTCCGCGCGGGCTGAGCAGGAGCTCGGCCAGGGACGCCAGCCAGTCGACCAGCAGGGCCAGTGCGACGGTCAGGATCGAGCCGAGGACCAGCACCGGCATCCGCTGATTGGTGATCCCGGTCGTGATCAGCACGCCCAGACCGCCGCCTCCGCCGAACGTGGCGAGCGTGGCCGTGCCCACGTTCAGGACGAGCGCGGTCCGCACACCGGCGAGGATCAGCGGGACGGCCAGCGGGAGTTCGATGCGGCTCAGCACGCCCAGTGGGGACATGCCGATGCCCCGGGCGGCCTCCAGGAGCGTCGGGTCGTTCGCCTTCAGCCCGGCGATCGTGTTCGACAGGACCGGCAGGACGGCGTACGCGATGATGCCGATCAGCGCCGCCCTGCGGCCGATGCCCAGCCAGATCACCAGCAGGGCGAGCAGCCCGATCGCGGGGGTGGCCTGCCCCATGTTGGCGAAGGTCATGACGACGGGGGTCGCCTTGCGCAAGGCGCCGCGCGTCAGCAGGACGCCCAGCGGAATCGCGATGATCAGCACGAAGAACGTGGAGATCACGGTCAGTTCGATGTGCTGGCGCAGGGCCTTCCACACCTGCCCGTTGCTGAGCGCGTTCTCGGAGAGCGGGTCGAGATCCGCCTGACGGAACCAGAGCCAGGTGCAGAGCAGCCCGACGACGAGCACGGCGGGCAGGAAGGTCAGCTTCCGCCAGCCGATGCCGGACGCCCGCGAGGGGGCGGTGGGCGCGGCGGGATCCCCTTCGAACGCGGCTTCCCGCCCGGCCTCCGGGCCGGCGTCCCGCACCCCGCCACTGCCTGCGCCGCCACTGCCTGCGCCGCCGCCACCGCCGGCCGTACGCGTACGACCGCGCCGGCCATCCGAGTCGCCGCCGCCGTCACCGTCGCGGGGGGTCCCGGGACCAGGAGGGGGAGTGGGAGTGCTCACGCCTCACCCTCCCCGCCGCCACCCACACCCTCCTGCTCATGACGGGTCTGCTCGGTGCGGGCCTCCTCCAGCTCGTGCTGGTGCTCCATCGCGTCGAGCCGGTCGGCCTCCAGCATCTCCTGTACGGAGTTCATCAGCGTCTCCATGTCCACCACGCCGGTGTACTCGCCGCGCCGCCCGGTCACCACGACCCGCCCCGCGTTGTCCGTGAGCACGGCCTCCAGCGCGTCCCGCAGCGTCGCGTCCCGGGTCACCGTGTCGTTCACCAGGGTGCCGGCCCTGGCCAGCGAACCCCGCGCCCTCATGAGATCCCCGCGCCGCAGCCATTTGTAGGGCCGCCCCCGCCGGTCGAGCAGCAGGATCTCGTTCGTACCGCTCGCCCGGATCTTGTTGAAGATGTCCTGCAGCGGATCGTCGACGGTCACCGTCGGATAGTCGGTGATCTCCACATCCCGTACGCGCGTCAGGTTCAGCCGCTTCAGGGCGGCGCCCGCGCCCACGAACCCGGACACGAAGTCGTCGGCGGGGTTGGTGAGGATCGCCTCCGGGGTGTCGAACTGCGCGATGTGCGACTGCTCCCGCAGCACCGCGATCCGGTCACCGAGCTTGATGGCCTCGTCGAAGTCGTGCGTGACGAAGACGATCGTCTTGTGCAACTCGTGCTGCAGCCGGATCAGTTCATCCTGCAAATGATCGCGGGTGATGGGATCGACGGCACCGAACGGCTCGTCCATCAACAGCACGGGCGGATCGGCTGCCAGCGCCCGCGCCACCCCCACCCGCTGCTGCTGACCACCGGACAACTGCCGCGGATACCGCCCGTGGAACTCCCCGGCATCGAGCCCGACCAGATCCAGCATCTCCTCGACCCGCTCGGCGGTCCGGGCCTTCGACCAGCCGACCATCTTCGGTACGAGCCCGATGTTCTGGGCGACGGTCATGTGCGGGAAGAGCCCCGAGGACTGGATGGCGTACCCGATCTTGCGCCGCAGCTTCACGGGGTCCATGTGGGTGACGTCCTCGCCACCGATGCGGATGCGCCCGCCCGTGGGCTCGATCAACCGGTTGATCATCTTCAGGGTGGTGGACTTCCCGCACCCGGAAGGCCCGACCAGCACCACCAGCTCACCGGCGTTGATCTCCATGTTGACGCTGTCCACGGCGGGATCGGAATTCCCCGGATACCGCTTGCTCAAGCTCTCCAGCCGGATGGTGGCCCCGGTCGCCTCACGCCCGCCCCCACCGTCCCGCGCCCCTTCCACGGTCCCCGGGCCCTCGGTCGCCCCTGCTGCCCCAGCTGTCTCAGACACGAATCCCCCTAGGGATGGTCAGCCGTCCGACGAGGACGTACGCGGCATCGAACAGCAGCGCCAGGACGATGATCCCGAGCGTGCCCGCGAGGACTTGGTTGAGCGCGTTCTTGCTGCCCAGGGAGGCGATACCGCGGAAGATCTCATTGCCGAGCCCGGGTCCGGAGGCGTACGCGGCGATGGCGGCGATCCCCATCAGCATCTGCGTGGAGACCCGGATCCCGGTCAGGATCGGCGGCCAGGCCAGCGGCAGCTCGACGCGCACGAGCCGGGCGAGCCGCGACATCCCGATACCGGTCGCCGCGTCCACCAGCGACGGATCGACCCCGCGCAGGCCCACGATCGAGTTGCGCACGATCGGCAGCAGCCCGTACAGGGTGAGCGCGATCACGGTGGGCGGAACACCCAGCCCCACCACCGGGATCAGCAGACCGATCATGGCGAGCGAGGGAATGGTCAGCAGGGTCGCCGTGGTGATCGTGGCGAGGTTCCCGGCCCAGTCGCTGCGATAGGTGACGACCCCGATCACCACCCCCACGACGGTGGCGACGACCATGCACTGGAACACGGCGCTCGCATGCTGGAACGCGTCGGCGAGGAGCTGCTGATGACGACTGCCGAGGTACTCCCAGAAGTTCACCGCTGTCACCTCACTCGGTAGCCCGGTCGTTCAGCCGTCGTCGTCCCTGGCCGCCTGCTCCACCAGCGGGATGATCCGCAGCGGAACGGGGTTCTCCATGACGATCGCCGTGGAGGCCCGGACGATGCCATCAAAACCGACAACCCGGTCGATCACCCGTTGAAGATCGGCGTTGGACCGGGCCACGAGCCGGCACAGCATGTCCCCGCCACCCGTGGTCGTGTGCAGCTCCAGCACCTCCGGCACGGTCGCCAAGTGCGCCCGTACGTCCGCGCCTTGCCCCTGCCGGATCTGCAGGGTCGCGAAAGCGGTGACGGGATATCCGAGGGCCGTGGGATCCACCTGCGGACCGAATCCGCGGATGACTCCATTCGACTGAAGCCGGTCCAGCCGCGCCTGCACGGTCCCGCGCGCGACCCCGAGCCGCCGGGACATCTCCAGCACCCCGATCCGGGGCTCCTCGGCGAGCAGCACGAGAAGCCGCCCGTCCAAACGATCGATCCCCACAAACACCTCCACGATGGTCACCCTGTACAAGAAGTACGCATGAACCAGCTCTCCGCTGAACATATTGCCCAGCCAAATCGCAAACTATTGCGCACCTTGCTGAAGGGCGAGAGTCTGCGCCCATGACTCAGACCACGCACCACACCCCTCACACCGCGCGGCAGGCAGACCCCTTCCCGGTCAAGGGAATGGATGCGGTCGTCTTCGCCGTGGGCAACGCCAAGCAGGCGGCGCACTACTACTCCACGGCCTTCGGCATGCAGCTGGTCGCGTACTCCGGACCGGAGAACGGCAGCCGGGAGACCGCGAGCTACGTCCTGGAGAACGGCTCCGCCCGTTTCGTCTTCACCTCGGTCATCAAGCCCACCACCCCCTGGGGCACCTTCCTCGCCGAGCACGTGGCGGAGCACGGCGACGGAGTCGTCGACCTGGCCATCGAGGTCCCCGACGCACGCGCGGCCTTCGCGTACGCCGTGGAACACGGAGCGAAGCCCCTCACCGAGCCGCACGACGTGAAGGACGAACACGGCACGGTGGTCCTGGCCGCGATCGCCACCTACGGCAAGACCCGCCACACCCTGGTGGAGCGCACGGGCTACGACGGCCCGTACCTCCCCGGGTACGCGGCCGCCGCCCCGATCGTCGAACCCCCCACCCGGCGCACCTTCCAGGCCGTCGACCACTGCGTGGGCAACGTGGAACTCGGCCGGATGAACGAATGGGTCGGCTTCTACAACAAGGTCATGGGCTTCACGAACATGAAGGAGTTCGTGGGCGACGACATCGCGACCGAGTACAGCGCCCTGATGTCCAAGGTCGTGGCCGACGGCACGCTCAAGGTCAAGTTCCCGATCAACGAGCCGGCCATCGCCAAGAAGAAGTCACAGATCGACGAGTACCTGGAGTTCTACGGCGGCGCGGGCGTCCAGCACATCGCCCTGAACACCAACGACATCGTCAACACGGTCCGCACGATGCGCGCGGCGGGCGTCCAGTTCCTCGACACCCCGGACTCCTACTACGACACCCTCGGCGAATGGGCGGGCGAGACGAGGGTCCCCGTGGAAACGCTCCGCGAACTGAAGATCCTCGTGGACCGGGACGAGGACGGCTACCTGCTCCAGATCTTCACGAAGCCGGTCCAGGACAGGCCGACGGTCTTCTTCGAGATGATCGAACGCCACGGCTCCATGGGCTTCGGCAAGGGCAACTTCAAGGCGCTCTTCGAGGCGATCGAACGAGAGCAGGAACGCCGGGGCAACCTCTGATCAAGAGCCCTCCACCACGCACGGCCCGCACCCGGCGGACGACGGGAGCGGGCCGTGCCGGTACGTCCCGCACTCGGCACACAACGGGAGCGGGCCATGCCGGTACGTCCCGCACCCGGCACACGACGGGAGCGGGCCGTGCCGGTACGTCGCAGTCCGCCGCATAGGGCTCCTGCAAACAACGCCCGCTTCCCCTCCTTGGGGCAGTACACCCGGGAGGCGGCGGACTCGACGTACCGGCACGGCCCCGACCCACGACTCCCGGCCGCCGCGCCCCGCCCCACCACGGACCACCACGCCCCACCGCCTACCGCAACACCCCCGAAGGCCGAGGCTCGGCCTCCCCCAGTTCCTCCAGCGCCCGCAAAGCCACAGGCACCAACAGCGGCGAGAACACCGGACTGATCCGCAACGCTTCCCCCAGATGCCGCCGAGCCCCCGAGTCGTTCCCCACGGCCCGCTCGATCACCCCCCGGTGGAACGAGTACAAGGCAACCCGAGCCCCACCCCCACGCACCCGATCCGTGGCCCGGGTGGCGAACCCGAGGGCCTCCTTGTCCTTCCCGTCCCGATGCAACGCCCACCCCAGCGCATCGGCGACAGCCGCCGAAGGATGCCGGCCCCACTCACCCCGCAACCGCCGCACCGCACCCCCCGCATCCCCGTGATCGGCCTCGAAGAGCCCGAGCACCAGCTCCTCGTTCACTCCGGCCGCGTCCCCCTCCCGCACCCGCGCCCGCAACACGTCGTACTGGGCCCGCGCGGCCCCGCCCAGCCCCAGCGACTCGTACAACTCGCCCAACTCCAGCGCGTACCGAGGCAACGGCTGCTTCGCCAGTGCGGACTGATACGCGCGCAGCGCCTCCGAGTCCCGCCCCAGCGCGGCCAGCGCCCGCCCCTGCCCGGCCCGCGCTGCGTGCTCCCCGGGATCGGCCCGCAACGCGGCCTCGAACGCACGCAGCGACTCGGCGGCCTCCCCGCGTTCCCAGGCCGACTCCCCGACCCGTACAAGACAGTCGGCCCGCTCAGCGGGGGCAACGGCGAGCGCCGCCGCATCGGACAGCGCGGCAGCGGAGTCCTCCCGCCACCCCCGGTCCCGATAGACGAGCCCGGCCCGCACCAGCACCTGCGCACGAGGCCCCCCGTTCCCCGACCCGCCACCTCCCGAGGGACCCCCGCCACTCCCCGAGGGAAGCTCGACCAGCTTGGCCAGCGCCCGCCGAGCACTCTTGTAGTCCCCGAGCCCCCGATACGCGTCGATCAGCCCCGGATACACGGACCACCGCTTCGGCGAGGAGGCCACCGCCGCCTCTGCCCACCCCCGCGCGGCCCGGAAGTCGTGCCGCGCGTCGGCGAGCGCGGCCATCCCGCTCAGCGCCTCGGTGTTCCCCTTCGGACGCCCCTTCAGCGACGTACGCAACGCGGTGTCGGCCTTCGGATAGAACTGCGGCTCGGCGGTCCGCCGCCCCCGTTCCACATACGCGGTGCCCAGCTCGGCCCACGACCGCACATCACCCGGATGGGCCCGCAGATGCGCCTCGCGGTCACTGATCAGCGCCACCAGGTCGGGCAGCGAGGCGGGTGCCCCGGTGCCGACCGCGGTCACGGCCCGCGCCAGGGGCCCGGGGGAGGGCGGCGGCCGGCGCTCGTCGTCGGGCATGACGACCAGCACACCTCCCAGCACGAAGCACCCCGCGACGCCCGCGGCCAGCACCCGCCGCACCAGAACCTCACGCCTCACACCGCTGTCCATGACGATCACTGTGCGTCCATACGAAGAGCACACCCGGCCACCACCCCGGCACGGAAAGCCTCGCGCGGGCGGGGTTCACACCGATGGCCCCGAGTGCGACGCTGTGATCATGAGCCGTATCGAAGCCCGACCCGATGAAGACTCCGTGGCGGTGGGCAGCCCCCCCGAACGTCTCACCCAGAACCTCACCCAGAACCCCACCCAAAACCCCACCGAGAACCTCGCCGAGCGCCTCACCGAACACCTCCTCACAGGCCTGCCGGCCGAGGCGGTCCTCACCGACCCGGACATCACCGGCTCGTACGCCAACGACATGGCCAGCTTCTGCGAGGCGGGCACCCCCGCCGTCGTGGTGCTGCCGCGCACGGTCGAACAGGTCCAGCACGTCATGCGCACCGCGACCGAACTCCGTGTCCCGGTGGTCCCGCAGGGCGCCCGCACCGGCCTCTCGGGGGCGGCCAACGCCTCCGACGGCTGCATCGTGCTGTCCCTGACCAAGATGGACCGCATCCTGGAGATCAGCCCCGTCGACCGGATCGCGGTGGTCGAGCCGGGCGTCATCAACGCCACGCTCTCCCGCGCCGTCAACGAACACGGCCTCTACTACCCGCCGGACCCCTCCAGCTGGGAGATGTGCACCATCGGCGGCAACATCGGCACGGCCTCGGGCGGCCTGTGCTGTGTGAAGTACGGAGTGACGGCGGAGTACGTCCTCGGCCTGGACGTCGTCCTCGCCGACGGCCGCCTGATGTCGACCGGCCGCCGTACGGCGAAGGGCGTCGCCGGATACGACCTGACGCGCCTCTTCGTCGGCTCGGAGGGCTCACTCGGCATCGTCGTACGGGCCACCCTCGCCCTGAAGCCGCAACCACCCCAGCAGCTCGTCCTCGCCGCGGAGTTCGCGTCCGGGTCGGCCGCCTGCGACGCGGTCTGCCGGATCATGGAGGGCGGCCATGTGCCGTCCCTGCTCGAACTGATGGACCGCACCACGGTGAAGGCCGTCAACGACATGGCGCACATGGGCCTCCCGGAGAGCACCGAGGCCCTGCTCCTCGCCGCCTTCGACACCCACGACCCCGCCGCGGACCTCGCCGCGGTCGGCGCGCTGTGCGAGGCGGCGGGCGCCACCCAGGTCGTACCGGCGGAGGACGCGGCCGAGTCGGAACTGCTCCTCCAGGCCCGCCGGCTGTCCCTCACGGGTCTTGAGGCGGTCAAGGGCACGACGATGATCGACGACGTGTGCGTACCGCGCTCCAGGCTCGCCGAGATGCTTCGAGGCGTCGACCGGATCGCCGAGAAGTACCGGCTGACCATCGGGGTCGTGGCCCACGCGGGCGACGGCAACACCCACCCGACCGTCTGCTTCGACGCGAGCGACCCCGACGAGTCCCGGCGCGCCCGCGAGTCCTTCGACGAGATCATGGCCCTCGGTCTGGAACTCGGCGGCACGATCACCGGCGAGCACGGCGTGGGCGTCCTCAAGAAGGAGTGGCTGGCCCGCGAGATCGGCCCGGTCGGCGTCGAGATGCAACGGGCCGTGAAAACGGCCTTCGACCCCCTGGGCATCCTGAACCCGGGAAAACTCTTCTGACAGAACTTTCCCCTCCCGTCCCTCTCTCTTCCCTCTCATTCCCCGTCCTCGGACTCGTCGGAGGGCCACGGGTCGCTCAGCCACAGGTCATCGGCCGGGGCCGGCGCGAGCAGCTCGGCGAGGCCGTCGTCGAGACCGAGCCGGCCGGCCTCGGTGCCCGGCGGGACCGCCCGCAGCGTGCGCTCCAGCCACGCCGACACCTGCGCGGCGGGCGCCTCCAGCAGGGCGTCCCCGTCGGGTGAACTCAGCGCCATCAGCACGACGCCGCGCCCGCCGACCTTCGTCGGCCACGCCCGCACATCCCCGTGCCCGCACGGCCGGAACACCCCCTCGACGAGCAGTTCACGCGCGAAGGTCCAGCTCACGGGGTGGTCGGAGCCGATGTGGAAGGTGACGTGCACGGCGTACGGATCGTCGCTGTGGTAACTCAGCAGCGCCGGCACGGGGATGCTGCGCTCGGGGGACAGTACGAGCTTGAGCTCCAGTTCCCGTTCCACCACGACCATGTCGCTGTCCCTGCTGTTGTCCCTGCCGCCGTCCCTGTCCCTGTCGCTGCTCCTGCCGCCGTTCCTGCCGTCGTTCAGATCGTTGTTCACGTCGTTGCTCATGAGGGCCGCTTCCTCTCGTGTCCGGGACCCGAGGGGCGGGCCCGTACGAGGGGAGAGGCCGTGCGGGCCCCAGCATTACGCCGGTTCGGAGAACTTTTTTCGCGGGGTCCCCGGACCGTCCCGCGTATACCGCGCGGAGGCCGGAAATGGTGGGGGAACCGCGCTCGAAGGGGGTAGGTACACCAGGAGCGGCAGTGGCGGTTGCGCCCGTCTGATAGATGTGGACGCTCAACACGACCCCCGAGCAGATACGGGACGACGGACATGAGCGCCCCAACCCCGGCCCCCGGCGACGACAGGCCCCGCGAGGGGTACTACCCGGACCCGTCCATTCCTGGATATGTCCGGTACTGGAACGGTGCCGCATGGGTGCCGGGCACCAGCCGGCCGGCGCCCGGCGGCGACCCCGCCGCCTCACCGGCCTCACCCGCCCCGGCCGCGAACGCGCAGCCCGCCCCCGTGTCCACGGAGGAGACGGGCCCGCACTTCTTCGACGAGGACCCGCCCGCCGCGAGCCCGTCGCCGGCCGCGGGCCCGTCGCCCGCCGAGGCCCAGCACGGCAGCCGCCCCGAACCGGCCACCGCGTGGGGCGCCGACCGCTCCCGGCAGACCGGCTTCGGCGGCGATCCGGACCGCCGGGTCCGCTGGGGTTCCCCGGACCCGCGCGTACCGTCGGAGTCCGCGCAGCCGGCCCAGTCGGCCCAGCCCGCGCCGCAGGCGCAGGCCGCCGCACCGCAGCCGCAGCCCGCACCCCCGGCCCAGTCGGCCGCGCAGCCCGACGGCAGGTCGGACCACACGGACGGTACGGCCACCTTCCAGGGGACCGACTCCGAGAGGGATCCCGGGGCGCCCATGCCTCCTCCCTCCGGCGGCACGGTGGTCTTCCGCAGGCCCACGGGACCGGTACGCCCCACGGGTGCCGCCGGCGCGGCGGGCGCCGCGAGTGCCACGGGCTCGGCCGGTGCCATGGGTGCCGGGCGCGCGCATGTCGCGGGCACGTCCGGAGCCGCGCGGGCGCAGACCCCGGGCACGGGGGCCGCCGTCTCCGGCGTCCCCGGCTCCCGCGAACCCCTCGTCGCCGAGGGCACGATGAGCTTCCGGCGGACGCCGCAGCGGGCGGAACAGCAGCGCGGTACGCAGTCGGCCGCGGCCCAGCAGCCCCTGGGCGCCGCCCAGCCCGCGGCCCCGGCGCAGCCGGCCCCCGCCGCCCCGGCCCCGCAGCAGCAGGCCACCCCGACCGTTCCCCCGCAGGCCGTCTCCCCCCAGCCGGCCACTCCGCAAGCCGCAACTCCGCAGGCCGCCACTCCGCGGCAGGCGCCGATGAGTGCGGGTCTCGGCGGGGGACAGCCCTCCTGGGCGCAGCAGGTGCACCGGCTGGCCGGGCCGGACGAGGACCAGCCCGTCGTGCCGTGGAAGCCGGTGCGGGAGGACCCCTTCCAGTCGGTCGTCCGCTCCCAGGCCGAAGCGCGTCCGGCGGGGCTCGGGAAGCGGTTCGCCGCCCGGCTCGTGGACACGCTCGTGCTGGCGGCGGTCACCGGCGCGGCGGCGGTGCCGCTGGGCACCCGGGCGATGGACCACGTCAACGAGAAGATCGACGCGGCCAAGCTCTCCGGCGAGACGGTCACGGTGTGGCTGCTGGACGGCACGACCGCCCTCTACCTCGGCATCGTCCTCGCCGTCCTGATCGTGTTCGGCGTCCTCTACGAGGCGCTGCCCAACGCCAAGTGGGGCCGCACCCTCGGGAAGAAGCTGTTCGGCCTCCAGGTGCGGGACATCGAGGGAGGCGACCCGCCGTCGTTCGGTCTGGCCCTGCGCCGCTGGCTCGTCTACAGCGTCCCGTGCCTGCTCGTCATCGGTGTCGTGGGTGTCGTGTGGGGTCTGTTCGACCGCCCGTGGCGCCAGTGCTGGCACGACAAGGCGGCCCATACGTTCGTCGCGGGCTGACGGCACCCGGCGGCCGTACCGGAGGACCGTTGCGGACGGCCGCTCCGGCGGATACCCCGGACGGCCGCCACCCGTTGCGCGGCCGTGGGGTTCGCGGTCCACTCTGGACATGACCACCGAGCCGCCGCCCCCTCCGGACGACGATCCGTTCCAGAAGCCGCCGGACGAGGACCCGTTCAAGAAGCAGCAGCCACCGCCTCAGCAGTCGCAGCCGCCACAGCCGCCACCCGGTCAGAGCGGCGGCTCCCCGTACGGCGGCTCCCCCTACGGCGGTTCTCCGTACGGCGCAGCACCGCCACCTCCCGGCGCCGCACCACCGCCCTACGGCGGCGGAGCCGGGGACCCGTACGGCGGCGGCCCGTACACCAACGACCCGCTCGCCGGGATGCCGCCGCTCGCCGACAGCGGCAGACGCGTCCTTGCGCGGATCATCGACATGATCCTCGTCGTCATCGTGGTGTGGCTGCTGACCTGGGGCTTCGGTGTCAACGAGTACGACGTGGACACCGACAAGATCCAGTACGGCAAGTCCTTCGGGCAGTCGCTCATCGCGCTGCTGCTCTACGTCGGGTACGACACCTTCCTGACGACCAGGTCGGGACAGACCCTCGGCAAGAAGTGGCTGCATCTGCGGGTGGCGAACCTCGACAACGGCTCCACGCCCTCCGTGCAGACCTCACTGGTCCGCGCGCTGGTGCTGTGGGTGCCGTTCGCGTTCTGCTGCGCGTGCATCTGGACCGCCATCGCCGGCGGCTGGAGCTTCTTCGACAAGCCGTACAAGCAGGGGCTGCACGACAAGGCGGCCAAGACCGTGGTGGTCAGCACCGGCTGAGCCGCCCGACGGCGAACGACGGGCGGCAGGTGCCGGACTGCGGACTTCAGGCGCGTTCGCGTATCGGCTCGGACGCGCTCGCGGCGGCGACGGTCTCGCGCCGGGCCGAGAGCCGCGGTTCCGGAACGCGCTGTTCCGAGCCGGCGGCGCGCGAGGCGGCCGCGGCCGCGGCGGGCTTCGGTGCGGGCACCGTCATGGCCACGAGGAGACCGAGCACGAGGGCGGAGAGCGCGATGATCACGACTCCCAGGCCCGAACTCGTCTGTGACAGCAGCAGCATGGCGAGCGTGGAGAAGAGCACGGTGCAGGAACCGTAGGCGAGCTGTGCGGCGGTCGGACGAGGCATGGCAGTTCCGTCCTCGGGGTGGGGGTCTCCCCCCGGTGCCTCTCGCATGGGGGAGGTGCGAATAAGAAACAAGGCTGCGACAACGGTGTCGCTTGGCAAATCACCGGAAATCCGGCGCGCCGCCAACCGACTCTATTCGCCTGTCTGCCCGAGGGGAACGAGCAGTAAGCGTGACCTAACCCACGGTGCCGGTGCACGGGGGGCGCACGGAATCATGGCTTCTGCCAACCCGTCTTTCGAACGCGCCTGTTGAGCGGTACACGGATCTCCGTGAGCGGACCGGTACCGGAACGCGACCCCGGACAGCCGACGCATAGCTCACTTGACCTGTCCAAGTCAAGGTCTGTCTTTTCTCCTTCAACTCCGATCGAATGTCGTCACTTGTGACGCGCATAGAGCGCGCGCGGACTCCATAACCTGGACACCCTCCTTCCGCGCGCCCGGGCGTGAGGGAGGACTGCATCAAGTGACCAGCAGACCATGGACGTTCAGAGCAGCCGCAGTGGGTGTCGCGCTCACCGCGGCAGCCGCCACGTTCTCGACCTTCGCGGTGGCGCAGGCCGCCGACGCCGGCGACCAGCCGGCCGCGGCCGCGAACCGGCAGGACCCGGCCCGCGCCGGGGACGACGCCGAGCACGAGCACGACCTCAAGGGGCCCCTGACCGACCGTCAGGAAGCCCAGCGCGAGGAGGCCCTCAAGAGGGTCATCTCCGGCGACGCCAAGGCCGTCAAGCGCGGCGGTTCGCAGGTCGTGAAGCTCCAGAACGGCAAGTACGTGGAGCTCGGCCGTGAGAAGACCGACGAGATCTTCACGATCCTCGTCGAGTTCGGCGACAAGGTGGACAGCCGCTACGGCGGCACCCCCGGACCGCTGCACAACCAGATAGCCGAGCCGGACCGTGCCGAGGACAACAGCACGGACTGGAAGGCGGACTACAACACCAAGCACTACCAGGACCTCTACTTCGGCACCGGCAAGGGTGTCGAGTCGATGAAGAAGTACTACGAGAAGCAGTCCTCGGGCCGCTACTCCATCGACGGCACGGTCTCCGACTGGGTCAAGGTCCCCTACAACGAGGCCCGCTACGGCTCCAACAAGTGCGACCCCGACACCTGCGCGTGGAACGCCGTCGCCGACGGTGTCACCGCCTGGGTCGACGCCCAGAAGGCGGCCGGCAAGTCCGACGCCGACATCAAGTCCGAGCTGTCCGCCTACGACAAGTGGGACCGCAACGACTTCGACGGCGACGGCAACTTCAACGAGCCCGACGGCTACATCGACCACTTCCAGATCGTGCACGCCGGTGAGGACGAGTCCGCGGGCGGCGGCGCCCAGGGCGAGGACGCGATCTGGGCCCACCGCTGGTACGCGTTCGGCACGGACGCCGGCGCCACCGGCCCCACGGGCAACAAGATGGGCGGCGCGCAGATCGGCGACTCCGGCATCTGGGTCGGCGACTACACGATCCAGCCGGAGAACGGCGGACTGGGCGTCTTCGCCCACGAGTACGGCCACGACCTCGGTCTGCCGGACCACTACGACACGACCAACACGGCGGAGAACTCCACCGCGTTCTGGACGCTGATGTCCTCCGGTTCGTGGCTCGGCACCGGCAAGGACGCCATCGGCGACCTGCCCGGCGACATGACCGCCTGGGACAAGCTGCAGCTCGGCTGGCTGAAGTACGACACGGCGAAGGCCGCGACGCGCTCCTCCCACACGCTGGGCGTGGCCGAGTACAACACCAAGAAGGCCCAGGCGCTGGTGGTCGAACTGCCGAAGAAGGCGGTCACCACCGAGGTCGTCCCCCCGGCGCAGGGCGCCACGCAGTGGTGGAGCGGCAGCGCGAACAACCTCAAGAACACGCTGACCCGTTCCGTGGACCTCACGGGCAAGTCGGCGGCGACGCTGACGCTCGACGGGTACTACGACATCGAGACGGACTTCGACTACCTCTACACCGAGGTCTCCACCGACGGCGGCGCCAAGTGGACCGCCATCGACGGAACGGTCGACGGCCAGGCCATCCCGCGTGACGCCAGCGGCAGCCCCGCGCTGACCGGCACGTCGGCCGCGTACACCAAGCTGTCGTACCCGCTCGACGCCTACGCGGGCCAGAAGTTCGACCTGCGCTTCCGCTACTCCACCGACGGCGGCGTGGCCCAGACGGGCTTCGCGGCGGACCGCATCACCGTCACCGCCGACGGCTCCGCGGTCTTCTCGGACGACGCCGAGACCGCCGACGCGGCGTGGAAGTCCAACGGCTTCTCCCGTATCGGCGCGTCCTTCACCAAGGAGTACGCGCAGTACTACATCGCGGAGAACCGTCAGTACGTGTCGTACGACAAGACCCTGAAGGTCGGCCCGTACAACTTCGGTTTCGCGTCCACGCGTCCGTCCTGGGTGGAGCACTTCCCCTACCAGAGCGGTCTGTTGATCTGGAAGTGGGACACCTCCCAGCGTGACAACAACGTCAGCCAGCACAAGGGCACCGGCCTGCTGCTGCCGGTGGACGCCCACCCGACGGCGCTGAAGTGGACCGACGGCACGCTGATGCGCAACCGCATCCAGTCCTACGACTCGCCGTTCAGCACCTACCCGACGGACGGTCTCACGCTGCACAAGGCGGACGTCGCGACGAAGATCAAGTCGCAGCCGGGCAACCGGGTTTTCAACGACCGCACGAACACGTACTACGACACCGCCAACCCGACCGGAGGTGTCAAGATCACTGACACCAACACGAAGATCTCGATCGTCCGGGAGGCCCGCGACGGCTCGACGATCTCCGTGAAGGTCTCCGCCGCGAAGTAGTAAGAGACGTTTTCGCAGGTCAAACCATGATCGGCCGTGACCCCCTGGCGGGTCGCGGCCGATCGTGTTTAGGTGCGTCCTGTGACTCTCTTATTGACACCGGATCTCGCGGGGGTATGACGGAATGGCCGCAGGAGGCTTCTGCAAGCTGCCGAACGGCACGGTCGTGGTGGCGTTGAACCTGCCCCGGCCGCTCGCCGCGGGCACCGGGTCGGTGCGGGTGCTGGTGCATGCGCACAACCGCGCCCGCGCGCTGACGCGGTTGCGCAACCTGGGGTTGCGGGCGGTGTATCTGCGCGGCAACGGGCAGCCTCCTACGCCGGACGAGGTCACGGCCGTCCTGCACCATCCCGATGGGCTCATATGGCGTACGGCGCCGGGGGTGGACGCGCTGGCGTCGGAGCTGTGGCATCCGATCCGCACGCTGATGCGCCGCCCGACGGCGCCGACCCCGTAGGGGGGCGCCGTCAGGGGCGCGGGGAACGGCGCGGCCGACCACGACGGATCCGCACCCGACGACGCACGTCCGCCCCCCCAGGGGCGCGGGGAACTGCGCGGCCGGCCCCCACCGGCCCGCAGCCGACGACGCACGTCAGCCCCCCAGGGGCGCGGGGAACTGCGCGGCCAGCCAC
>NZ_JBHWZP010000077.1:0-33444 GCF_042728395.1 Streptomyces sp. NPDC060205 | reverse complement strand
GCCTCACAGAAGGATCACGCGAAGATCACGCGAGGAGAGCCATCAGCCCTTGCGGGTCTTGATCTCCTCGGTGAGCTGGGGGACGACCTCGAAGAGGTCACCGACGACGCCGTAGTCGACCAGGTCGAAGATCGGGGCCTCGGCGTCCTTGTTGACCGCCACGATCGTCTTCGACGTCTGCATGCCGGCGCGGTGCTGGATGGCGCCCGAGATGCCGTTGGCGATGTACAGCTGCGGGGACACGGACTTGCCGGTCTGGCCCACCTGGTTGGTGTGCGGGTACCAGCCGGCGTCCACGGCGGCACGCGAGGCGCCGACGGCCGCGCCGAGGGAGTCGGCGAGCGCCTCGATGATCGAGAAGTTCTCACTGCCGTTGACGCCACGGCCGCCGGAGACCACGATCGCGGCCTCGGTCAGCTCCGGACGGCCGGTCGACTCGCGCGGGGTGCGGCCGGTCACCTTGGTGCCGGTCGCCTGCGCGGAGAAGGTCACCGACAGTGCCTCGACGGCGCCGGCGGCCGGGGCGGCCTCCACGGGAGCCGAGTTGGGCTTGACGGTGATGACCGGGGTGCCCTTGGAGACCCGGGTCTTGGTGGAGTACGAGGCGGCGAACACCGACTGGGTGGCCACCGGGCCCTCGTCGCCGGCCTCGACGTCGACGGCGTCGGTGATGACACCCGAGCCGATGCGCAGCGCGAGACGGGCGGCGATCTCCTTGGCCTCGGCGGACGAGGGGACCAGCACGGCGGCCGGGGAGACGGCCTCCACGGCGGCCTGCAGCGCGTCCACCTTCGGGACGACGAGGTAGTCGGCGTACTCGGCGGCCTCGTCGGTGAGCACCTTGACGGCGCCGTGCTCGGCGAGCGTGGCGGCGGTGTTCGCGGCGCCGGCGCCGAGCGCGACGGCGACCGGGTCGCCGATGCGGCGGGCCAGCGTCAGCAGTTCCAGGGTGGGCTTGCGGACGGCACCGTCCACGTGGTCGACGTAGACGAGAACTTCAGCCATGGGACTTCTTCTCTCCTGCTTGCGAAAGATGAGGGACGGGCGGCGACGGCGGGGCTCAGATGCTGCGTCGGCCCGGGGGACGACCCCCGGACCCCCAGCCGTTAAATGAACTTCTGGCCCACGAGGAACTCGGCGAGCTGCTTGCCGCCCTCGCCCTCGTCCTTGACGATCGTGCCCGCGGTGCGCGCGGGGCGCTCGGTGGCGGAGTCGACCTTGGTCCAGGAGCCGTCGAGACCGACCTCGTCGGCCTCGATCTCCAGGTCTTCGAGGTCCCAGGACTGAACGGGCTTCTTCTTGGCGGCCATGATGCCCTTGAAGGACGGGTAACGCGCCTCGCCCGACTGGTCGGTGACCGACACGACGGCGGGCAGGGAGGCCTCAAGCTGCTCGGAGGCGCTGTCGCCGTCACGGCGGCCCTTGACGACGCCGTCCGCGACGGAGACCTCGGAGAGCAGCGTGACCTGCGGGACGCCAAGACGCTCGGCGACCAGCGCCGGGAGCACGCCCATGGTGCCGTCGGTGGAGGCCATGCCGGAGATGACCAGGTCGTAACCGGCCTTCTCGATCGCCTTGGCCAGCACCAGCGAGGTGCCGATCGCGTCGGTGCCGTGCAGATCGTCGTCCTCGACGTGGATGGCCTTGTCCGCGCCCATGGACAGCGCCTTGCGCAGCGCGTCCTTCGCGTCCTCGGGGCCCACGGTCAGCACGGTGATCTCCGCGTCGTCCGCTTCGTCGGCGATCTGCAGGGCCTGCTCGACCGCGTACTCGTCGAGCTCCGACAGCAGGCCGTCCACGTCGTCACGGTCGACGGTCAGGTCCTCGGCGAAGTGCCGGTCGCCAGTGGCGTCGGGCACGTACTTCACAGTGACAACGATCCTCAAGCTCACGCCGGCTCTCCTACTGCATCGTCTTTTCTGGGCTGCCTGCCTACGGGCAGCATAGGCGCCTGAAGCGGCCGTTCCCGGTGGGGGCGACCCGCGCTCCGAGCGAAATATTACTCGCCAGTACGCGCTTCTACGGTCCCGTAGCTGGTTCCCTCTAAGCAAGCGCTTTGAACTGTGACCTTCGCAACGCAGCGTAATCGGAACTCGACGTGCGCGCAGACACGGGCGGACGGAACGGCCGGGCGGCCGGACAGGCCCTAGTCCTTCAGCGCGTTGAACCGGCCCTGGTGATACAGCAGGGGGCGGCCTGCGCCGGCGGGGTCCCCGAGCACCACCTCGGCCAGCACGACGCGGTGGTCCCCGGCGGGAACACGGGTGACGACCCGGCACACGAGCCAGGCGAGGACGTCGTCCAGCACGGGGACGCCTTCGGGGCCCTCCCGCCAGGCGGTGGGCCCGCCGAAACGGTCGGCGCCGCTGCGGGCGAAGGTGGCGGCCAGTTCCTGCTGGTGCTCGCCGAGCACATGGACGCCCACATGGTCCGTCCGGGAGATGGCCGGCCAGCTGGAGGCGCCGGTGCCGATGCCGAAGGAGATCAGCGGGGGCTCTGCGGACACCGAGGCGAGCGAGGTGGCGGTGAAGCCGACGGGGCCGTCGTCGCCGCGTGCGGTGATCACGGCGACACCGGCCGCGTGCTGCCGGAAAACGGAGCGGAGCAGGTCCGGGGAGGCGAGTCGGGAGGTACGGAGATCGGGCGTGGCCGTCATGGAGTTGTCCTTCTGCGCGAAGCCGGCGGCGGGGGTCCTGGGCTGTTCAGCAGCCCGGACAGCGCCCGCCCGCGCCGCGGCCGAGGGCCGCGGTCCGAAGGCGTGCGCGCTGGGAGCGCGCGAGGCGTTCGCGGGGAAGGGGTTCCGTGGACATACGGTCAGACTGACGATAGGTGGCCGATGCAGTCAAGTACGTCCCGGCATGTGGGAGATGCGTCACCGAGGGCCTCCAGCCTCATGATCAGGGGCTTTTGGATGAATCAGTAGAGTTCCGGACGATCATTGGGCTTCGGACGGTCACGGGCTTCGGGCGATCAGGTGGCGCCGACCGCCTCACCGAGCGCGGCGATGACATCGGCCTTGCGCGGCTGGCCGGTGGCGCGGCGCACGATGTGGCCCCCGGCGTCGAGGACGAGCACGGTCGGCGTCTTGAGGATCTCCAGTTCGCGGACCAGCGCGAGCCGGCTCTCGGCGTCGATCTCGACGTGCCGTACGCCCGGAACCAGCTCGGCGACCTCACCGAGCACCCTGCGGGTCGCCCTGCAGGGGGCGCAGAAGGCGCTGGAGAACTGGACGAGCGTGGCCCGCTCGCCGAGATCCTCGCCCAACTCGGCCGCGCCCAGCCTCTTCCCGCCGTCCCGCCCACGCACTCTGACTCTCCCGCTCCGACGTCGGTTCAGCACTCCGAAGGCGCTCGCCAGAACGAGCACCACCACACACACCGTGAGTCCGGTCATCCCCGGCTTCAGCGTTCACGAGGCTGCAAAGATTCCCGCGACCGCGGGAGTGTTCCCTGCGGAATACTCGGTTCATGAACATCGATGCACGTGGGCCGCGCTTCGGAGCGGTCGTGACCTCCGTGGTCCTGGCGGTCGTACTGATCACCGGCAGCCCCTGGCTGCTGGCCTGGCAGACGCTGGCGTTCGCGCTCGGCGCACTGGCCGGCGTGGGCCGTTCCCCGTACGGGCTGCTGTTCCGGTATGCCGTCCGGCCGCGGATCGCGCCGCCGACACGGTTCGAGGCGCCCGAGCCGCCGCGGTTCGCGCAGGCGGTCGGGTTCGCGTTCGCGGCGATCGGCCTCCTCGGCTACACCGTGGGCCCCGAGTGGCTGGGACTCGCCGCGACCGGGGCGGCGCTCGCGGCGGCGTTTCTCAACGCGGCGTTCGGGTACTGCCTCGGGTGCGAGATGTACCTGCTCGTACGGCGAGTGGCGGTTCGCGCGGAGTAAAGGCGACGTAAAACGCCGAGGTGGATCAAGGGGTGACGTGACGAGGATCTCGCCAATCCCGGGCACCAGGACTGGTCACTCGTCCGTTCTTCGGGCACGATCTGCGCAATGCCGTAAACCTACGGCAGCGTAAGTTTCGCGCTGGGAGCACCCCTTCCCAGGCAGAGCAGAGAGAAGGGTCCCCTCCGTTCATGGCTGAGCTTGCCTACCGTCCCGCCATCGGTCTCGCCCAGACGTTGTTCAAGGCCTGGGACCTGAAGATCGATCTCAAGGGGACGGAGAACATCCCGCGCACGGGCGGTGCGGTGCTGGTGAGCAACCACATCAGCTATCTGGACTTCATCTTCGACGGTCTCGCCGCCCTGCCGCAGAAGCGCCTCGTCCGTTTCATGGCCAAGGAGTCGGTGTTCCGGCACAAGATCTCCGGCCCGCTGATGCGCAACATGAAGCACATCCCCGTGGACCGCAAGCAGGGAGAGACGGCGTACGCCCACGCGCTCGCCTCGCTGCGTTCCGGTGAAATCGTCGGCGTCTTCCCCGAGGCCACGATCTCCCAGTCCTTCACGCTGAAGAGCTTCAAGTCGGGTGCCGCGCGCATGGCGCAGGAGGCGGGCGTCCCGCTGATCCCGATGGCCGTGTGGGGCACGCAGCGGCTGTGGACCAAGGGCCACCCGCGCAACTTCAAGCGCAGCCACACCCCGATCACCATCCGGGTCGGCGAGGCGATCGAGGCCTCCCGTGACAAGTACGCGGGCGCGATCACCCGCCAGGTGCGCGAGCGCGTCCAGGAGCTCCTGGAAGCCGCGCAGCGCGCCTATCCCGTACGCCCCAAGGGCCCGGACGACACCTGGTGGATGCCGGCGCACCTCGGCGGCACGGCACCGACCCCCGAAGAAGTGAAGGCTTCCGAAGCCCGCTGAGCGCACGGCGCCGCATGGACGAACAGGTGGGGGCCACCGGCCCGCCGCTCAGAGCGCGGCGGGTAGCGACTCCCACAGCTGCGGGCGGTCCTTGGCCGCCTTGAGTGCGGCCAGGACGGCCGGGTGGGGTTCGGCGTAGAGCTCCGGGTGGTCCAGCTCGTGCGCTGCCGGGTCGGGCGTGAAGGCGAGGCGTTCGCCGTCGAGGGAGAACCGGGCGTCCACGCCCGGTTTGTTGCCCCGGGGGTCCTGCCGGTGCCAGGCGCCGTTGAAGCGGACCGCGACGAGCCCGTGGACCACGTCGAACTTCTGGTAGCAGAACGCCGTCGGGATGTCCTCGGCCCTCAGCAGGGCGGCCAGGGCATGGGCCTTGGCGTAGCAGATGCCCGTGCCCTGCTCCAGGACGTCGGAGGCGCGCCAGGTGACGCGGAGGTCGCCGGAGTCCTGTGAGTGCGGGATGGTGTCGCGTACGAACTCGAAGGCGGCCTGTGCATAGGCATACGAGTCGGCGACCTGTCCGGCCAGCCGCGCGGACACCTCACGCACGAGCGGATGATGGTGGTCGATGGCCTCGTCCGCGGCCAGATAGGCGGACAGGTCAGGGTTGTTCTGGATCAGCTCCATGCCTGCAGAGCATAAGAATACGATCACCCGGCAGTCAATTACTTTTCCGGGCGACCGTATATCTATGCACGACTCGCTGGGCCGTCAGCCCGCCGCCATCTCCTCCTTGAGCGCCGCCAGGAAGCCGTCGACGTCGTCCTCGGTCGTGTCGAAGGCGCACATCCAGCGGACGTCCCCCGCGGCCTCGTCCCAGAAGTAGAAGCGGTAGCGCTTCTGCAGGCGCTCGCTCACGTCGTGCGGCAGCCGGGCGAAGACCGCGTTGGCCTGCACCGGGTACAGGATCTCGACGCCGTGCACCGCGCGCACGCCCTCGGCCAGGCGCTGGGCCATCTCGTTGGCGTGGCGGGCGTTGCGCAGCCACAGGTCCTTGGCGAGCAGGGCCTCCAACTGCACCGACACGAAACGCATCTTGGAGGCGAGCTGCATCGACAGCTTGCGCAGATGCTTCATGTGGCTGACGGCGTCCCGGTTCAGGACGACGACGGCCTCGCCGAACAGCGCGCCGTTCTTGGTGCCACCGAAGGACAGTACGTCCACACCGACCGCGTTGGTGAACGACCGCATCGGTACGTCCAGGGAGGCGGCCGCGTTGGCTATCCGGGCGCCGTCGAGGTGCACCTTCATGCCGTGCCCGTGGGCGTGCTCGCAGATGGCGCGGACCTCGTCGGGCGTGTAGACCGTGCCCAGTTCGGTGTTCTGGGTGATCGACACGACCTGCGGCATCGCCCGGTGCTCGTCGTCCCAGCCGTACGCCTGCCGGTCGATCAGCTCGGGTGTGAGCTTGCCGTCGGGCGTGGCCACCGTGAGCAGCTTCAGTCCGCCCATGCGCTCGGGAGCGCCGCCCTCGTCGACGTTGATGTGCGCGCTCTCCGCGCAGATCACCGCGCCCCAGCGGTCGGTGAGCGCCTGCAGCGCCACGACGTTGGCGCCCGTGCCGTTGAAGACGGGGAACGCCTCGGCGCCCGCGCCGAAGTGCCCGCGGATCACCTGCTGGAGGTGGCCGGTGTAGTCGTCCTCCCCGTAGGCGATCTGGTGCCCGCCGTTGGCCAGGGCCAGGGCGGCGAGCACCTCGGGGTGGGCCCCCGCGTAGTTGTCGCTGGCGAAGCCGCGCACCTGCGGGTCGTGTCGCCGCCGGGCATCCGTCCTCGGCGGATTCACGGCCTCCCGGCCGGGGTTCACGGCTTCTCGGTCAGCCACAGACGCTTTCCGTTCACTTCGGGGGCGGACTTCTCCCAGACACCGGTGATGGACTCGGCGAGGTCCTTGACGTCCGTGAAGCCCGCGAACTTCGCGTTCGGGCGCTCCGCGCGCATCGCGTCGTGCACCAGCGCCTTGACCACCAGGATGGCGGCGGCGGACGTCGGCCCCTCGGCGCCCTCGGAGATCCCGGCCTTGCGGAAGTAGTCGGCCATGGCCAGCGTCCACGCCTCGGCGGCGGCCTTGGCGGCGGCGTACGCGGCGTTGCCCGCGGTGGGCTTGCCGGCGCCGGCGGCGCTGATCAGGACGTACCGGCCGCGGTCGCTGCGCTGCAGTGCCTCGTGGAAGGCGAGGGAGGTGTGCTGCACGGTACGGATGAGCAGCAGTTCCAGCAGGTCCCAGTCGTCGAGGCTGGTCTTGGTGAAGGTCTCGCTGCCACGCCAGCCGCCGACGAGATGGACCAGGCCGTCGACGCGCCCGAACTCCTTCTCGGTGCGCGCGGCCCACTCCTTCGCCGAGTCCCGGTCGAGGAGGTCGACCGTGTCGCCGACGACGGTGGCGCCGCCATGGGCGTAGCGGGCCGCGTCCACGGCCTCCGCCAGCCGCTCCGGGTCGTTGTCGGACCCGACGACCACGGCCCCGGCCTCGGCGAGCCGCAGCAGGGTCGCCCGGCCGACCGGACCGCCCGCGCCGGCCACCGCGATCACCGCGCCGCTCAGTGCCCCGCCGCTACCGTTCCCCATGGTCTTCGCCTCCTGAGCAGTGGTCCGGACGCGGTCGCTCACGCGGCCACCCGCTCGGCACTCGCAGCGGTGATGCCCTTGGTCTGCGCGATCACGTTCTTCAGCTTCTTGGAGAGTGCCTCATAGAACATGCTCAGGGGAAACTCGTCCGGAAGCACGTCGTCCACCAGTTTTCGCGGCGGCAGCGTCAGATCGAGGGCGTCGGGGCCCTTGGCCCAGCGGGATCCCGGGTGCGGGGCGAGGTATTGGGAGACCAGGTCGTACGCGGCGAACCAGTGGACCAGTTTCGGACGGTCGATGCCGTCGCGGTACAGCTTCTCGATCTCGGCGCACAGTTCGTTGGTGACCTGCGGGGCGCGCTGCCAGTCGATGAACAGCTTGTTGTCGGTCCAGCGGACGACGTCGTGCTTGTGCAGGTAGGCGAAGAGCAGCTGGCCGCCGAGGCCGTCGTAGTTGCGGACGCGGTCGCCGGTCACCGGGAAGCGGAACATCCGGTCGAAGAGCACCGCGTACTGCACGTCACGGCCCTGCGGGAAGCCGTCGGCCTCCAGTCGCACGGCCTCGCGGAAGGCGGTGAGGTCGCAGCGCAGCTCCTCCAGGCCGTACATCCAGAACGGCTGGCGCTGCTTGATCATGAAGGGGTCGAAGGGCAGGTCGCCGTGGCTGTGGGTGCGGTCGTGGACCATGTCCCACAGGACGAAGGCCTGCTCGCAGCGTGTCTGGTCGCCGACCATCTCGCTGATGTCGTCGGGCAGTTCGAGACCGAGCGTGGCGACGGCGGCCTCGGTGACCTTGCGGAATCGGGCGGCCTCGCGGTCGCAGAAGATACCGCCCCAGCTGAACCGCTCCGGGGCCTCGCGCACGGCGATGGTCTCGGGGAAGAGCACGGCCGAGTTGGTGTCGTACCCGGCGGTGAAGTCCTCGAACGTGATGCCGCAGAACAGCGGGTTGTCGTAGCGGGTGCGTTCGAGCTCGGCCAGCCAGTCGGGCCAGACCATGCGCAGGACGACCGCTTCGAAGTTGCGGTCCGGATTGCCGTTCTGCGTGTACATGGGGAACAGGACGAGGTGTTCGAGGCCGTCCTCGCGGTGCGCCGCGGGCTGGAAGGCCAGCAGCGAGTCGAGGAAGTCGGGCACCTCGAAGCCGCCGTCGGCCCAGCGGCGCAGGTCCTCGACGAGCGCCGCGTGGTACTCGGCGTCGTGCGCGACGAGCGGCGACAGCTCCCGTACGGCGTCCATGACCTGGCGCACAGCCAGGTCGGCGTCCGACGGTTCGGGGGCGCTGTCGGCGTCGAAGTCGATCGACCCGTCCTTGGACTGCCATGGCCGGATCCGCTCCACGGCATCCTTGAGCACGGGCCAGGCCGGGTGGCTCACCACCCTGCTCCGGGGAGGAATCTGCTCCTCCGCACCCACCTGCACAAGAATTTCCGTCATGACCCACCTTCCACGGGAGAACCTCGCGTATGGACACCGTATGCGTGCGGGACTCTCCGGGACAAGTGGAGTCTCGGGAGATTATCCTGCCCCCTCGCAACTTCACCGCTGTTTTTCCTGCGGGACACCACGAGGGCGAATACTTCCGCCGTCGGCCGGGTAGTCGCCGGAGTTCGGGCGGCCCGCTGGGGGGCGTCCCGCCGCAGCCCGGTCAACCCGCTGGGGACTCGCCCACGCGGGGGTGAGCCGCAAAGGAGCCGGCAGGGCCCTGTGCCCCGGCCGGCAGGCCTCATTCCCGGCCACCGGAGCGGGTACAAGGTCCGCCGGGGCCATTAGGCTGCGGCCTTGCCGCGTGGGCACGGGACCGCCGCGCGCGGCAGCCGAGCCGCCGTCGACGGAAGCGGAGTCAACCCTTGAACTTCCTCACCATCGGTCATCGCGGGATCATGGGTGTCGAACCGGAGAACACCCTGCGTTCCTTCACCGCCGCCCAGCAGGCGGGCCTCGACCTGATCGAGCTGGATCTGCATCTGAGCAAGGACGGCGCGCTCGTCGTCATGCACGACGCCGACGTGGACCGTACGACCGACGGGTCGGGGCCGATCGCCGAGAAGACCCTCGCGGAGCTGCGCGTGCTGGACGCGGGACGCGGTGAGCGCATCCCGGTCTTCGAGGAGGTCCTGGACGCCGTCACCGCCCCGCTCCAGGCCGAGATCAAGGACGTGGCCGCGGCCCGGGCACTCGCCGAGGTGATGAACCGGCGCGACCTCGTCGGCCGGGTCGAGGTGCTGTCCTTCCACGACGAGGCCATCGCCGAGATCGCGCGGCTCGTGCCGGGCGTCCGTACGGCGCTGGTCGCCAGCCGCTATGGCATCGATGTCGTCGAGCGGGCGACCGCGGTCGGCGCCACGACGCTCGTGCTGAACATCCGGCGGCTGACCCTGGAGGTCGTCGAGCGGGCACGCAAGGCGGATCTGCGGATCATCGGCTGGGTCGTGAACACCCAGGACCATCTGCGGCTGGTCCGCGCCCTGGAACTGGACGGCGCCACCACCGACTACCCGGAGATCAAGCGCACCGGCCGCTTCACGGCATAGCCGCCGGGGCCGACCGGCGGCGTAACGATTATGCGAGGGGCTTCGTCAGGAGCTCGAACTGCAGGTCGTCGCGCTGCGGCAGGCCGAAGCGCTCGTCGCCGTACGGGAAGGGAGTCATCTCTCCCGTACGGCGGTAGCCGCGCCGCTCGTACCAGGCGATGAGGTCCTCGCGCACGGAGATCACGGTCATGTGCATCTCCGTCGCGTCCCAGGTCTCGCGGGCCAGCCGCTCCGCCTCGGCGATGATCACCTTGCCGAGACCCGCGCCCTGGAGTGCGGGGCTGACCGCGAACATGCCGAAGTAGGCGTGCGTACCGCGGTGTTCGAGCTGGCAGCAGGCCACCAACGTGCCGTCGCGTCCGACGGTCAGCAGTCGGCTGTCGGGCGACTTGATGACCGCGAGGACGCCCTCCGGGTCCGTCCGCTGCCCCTCCAGGATGTCCGCCTCGGTGGTCCAGCCGGTCCGGCTGGAGTCCCCCCGGTAGGCGGACTCGATCAGTGCGACCAGGTCGTCCACGTCGGTGTCGACGGCGTCCCGGAAGGTCAGTCCGTCGGATGCGGTGGGCATGGAGCGGTTCTCCGATCTCGGGCGCGGCTCGGCCACGCACGAGAATAACGCTCCCTTTCTTCCCCATTACGCTCGGGACGCATGGTGCATGTACTGAGCAGCCGGACCTTGCTCCGCCCCGCCGATCCCGAGCGTTCCCGTGCCTTCTACGGGGAGCAGCTGGGGCTGCCCGTCTACCGCGAGTTCGGCACGGGCCCCGAGCGCGGCACCGTGTACTTCCTCGGCGGCGGCTTCCTCGAAGTCTCGGGCCGGTCCGCCGAACCGCCCTCCCCCGCCGTCAAGCTGTGGCTGCAGGTGGCCGACGTGCGGGCGGCGTACGAGGAGTTGGTGGCCGCGGGAGTCGAGGTGGACCGGCCGCCGGTGAAGGAGCCGTGGGGGCTCGTCGAGATGTGGCTCAGGGATCCGGACGGCACGCAGATCGCAGTGGTGGAGGTGCCGTCGGACCACCCGCTGCGGTACCGGCCGTGAGCGGTCCGGCCCGGTGACCCGGCGGACCCGGCGGACCCGGCGGACCCGGTGGAGCAACAGATCGACAGATCGGCAGACCGGGCCGCGCGGTCCGCGCCGGTCCGTGCCGGGTCGTGCCGGACCGCTCCTTGACCGCCGGACCGCCGGCTCGCCGCCCGTCCGTCGGCCGGCCCGGTGTCACTGCCTGCAGAGGCAGAACGGGTGGCCCGCCGGATCCGCGTAGACGCGGAAGCCGCGGCGACCGCCCTCGTCGTCCAGGTCGAGCGGGGCGGCGCCGAGGGCCAGCACCTGCGCCTCGGCCTCGTCCAGATCCGGTACGTCGAAATCCAGATGCAGCTGCTGGGAGCCGCCGTCGGCGCTCGGCCAGTCCGGCGGGCGGTGTTCCGGGGCCCGCTGGAAGGCGATGCGGTGACCGCCGGGCGCGTGCAGGTCGTACCAGTCGTCACTGTCCCGCTTCACCTCGCCGCCCAGGACGCCCGCGTAGAACTCCGCCAGCGCGGGCGGATCCGGGCAGTCGAGCGCTACGAGGCTGTACGTGGCGATGGCCATGGCGATCCCTTCACTTCGGAGTTCACAGGTCCTTCAGCGCGGGCAGCAGCTTCTTCTCGGCCCAGTCCAGGAACGGGAACTGGTGCTCCCCCCCGATCTGGACGAGGGCGACCTCGGTGAAGCCCGCCTCGGCGTAGGGGCGGACGGCCTCGACGAAGGCGTCCACGTCGTCGCCGCACGGGACGCTCTCGGCGACGTCCTCGGGCCGCACGAGCTGGGTGGCCGAGTCGAAGGCCGCCGGGCCCGGCAGTTCGGAGTTGACCGGCCAGCCGCCGAGCGACCAGCGGAACTGCTCGTGCGCCCGCGCCACGGCGGCGTCCTTGTCCGTGTCGAAGCAGACGGGCAGCTGGCCCACCCGGGGCTTGCCGCTGCCGCCGTGCCGGTCGAAGGACTCGATCAGTTCGGCCTTCGGCTCGGTGGCGATCACCAGGTCGGCCAGCCGGCCCGCGAGGGCGCAGGAGCGCTCGCCGGAGACGGCGATGCCGATGGGCGTCGGCTCGTCCGGCAGATCGAAGAGTTTGGCGTTCTCCACGTCGAAGTGCGCGCCGTGGTGGTTCACGTTCTTGCCCTCGAACAGCGCGCGGATGATCTCGACGGCCTCTTCCAGCATGTCCAGGCGTACGTGCGCGGCAGGCCAACCGCCGCCCACCACATGCTCGTTGAGGTTCTCGCCAGAGCCCAGCCCGAGCCGGAAGCGGCCCTCGGCGAGCAGTTGCAGGGTGGCGGCCTTCTGGGCGACGACCGCCGGGTGGTAGCGGGTCGTCGGACAGGTCACGTACGTCATGAGGGGGATCGTGGACGTGGCCTGCGCGGCGGCCCCGAGCACGCTCCACGCGTACGGCGCGTGTCCCTGCTCGGCCAGCCAGGGGAAGTAGTGGTCGGACGTGACCGAGAAGTCGAAGCCCGCCTGTTCCGCGGCCACCACGTGCTGTACCAGCTCACGGGGTCCGGCCTGTTCGGTCATCATCGTGTACCCGATTTGCACCATATATTCCTAGTAGCCGGTCGGAGTGACCCGAAACGTTCCCGTCGCGGGCCGCACCCGAGTGCCCGTACTCCACGGATCCACTCACCGCGACGGACACCGTTCAGTGGCTGCCGAGACCGCCGCTGCCGAATCCGCCGCTGCTGTTCCGGCTCCACCGGCGCCGCTTCTGGTCCCTGGCCCGTCGCGTGGACATGTTTCCCGAGGAGCGCAACTCGTGCGGGGTGAGGACCCTGCCGTCGTGCGGCATCTCGTCGGGCTCGCGCATCTCCGAGACCTCGTGGACCGCGCCGCCCGCGGGCAGCCGGGGCTGGTCCTCGGGGCGCGGCGGACCGGGTTCCCGGCTGCGCACCCGCATGCCCCACCACACCGCGACGACCAGCATGGCCGTGACCAGAAGTCCCACCACCAGGGGTCCCACGACGAAGGGTGCCGAACCGGCCACGACCTCGTGCGGGATCGCTGCGGCCCTGCCGAAGCTCTCCATGAAGGGGCGAGTACCCGTGCAGAACGACCCAAACAGGGCGTGATCGGTCCGCGTGTCGCGGTGTGCCGGAAGCCGCCTGGGGTACGGGGAGGGGATGCGAATGGGTGTACTCGACGTCGGCTCGAACACGGTGCGGCTTGTGATCGCGGAAACGGATGGGGCAGTTCCGCTTCCCGTGCACACCGCCAAGCGCCAGCTGCGTCTGTCCGCCCATGTGGAGCGGGGCGGCAGGCTGCCGGCGGAACAGGTGGACCGGCTGGTGGAGGCGGTGCGGGACACCCGGGCCGAGGGCAGGCGGTGGGGGGTGAGCCGGCCGTTCGCGTTCGCCACCGCGATCGTGCGGGACGCCCCGAACCGCGACGAGATCCTTGGCCGGATCGCCGCGGAGGCCGGGGTGCCGCTGCATGTACTGCCCGGCGAGGTGGAGGCCGAGCTGACCTTCCTGGCCGCCCGGCGCTGGATGGGCTGGCGCGCCGGACCGCTGGCCCTGCTGGACATCGGGGGCGGTTCGTTCGAGGTGGCCTTCGGCCGGAGCAGACTGCCCGACTTCGCCATCGCGCTGCCGCTGGGCGCCAACCGGCTCACCCGTGAGTTCTTCCGCGGCCAGGACCCGCCGTCGCCGCAGCGGATCAAGCTGCTGCGTCGGCACGTACGCCATCAGCTGCGCGATGTCGCGGCCCGCATCCGGTGGGAGGCACCGCGGACGGCGGTCGTCACCTCCCGGACGTTCCAGCAGCTCGGCCGGCTGTGCGGCGCGGCTCCGGGCCGGTCCGGGCCCTTCACTACCCGGACCATGACCCGCTCCGACCTGGGCAGGGCCGTGCAGCAGCTGGCGGCGCTGCCCGCCGCGGAGCGTGCCCTCCTGCCCGGGATCTCCCTCGCGCGCTCCGGGCAGTCCCTGGCCGGGGCGGTCGTCGCGCACACCACGATGAAGCTGATGGGCATCGACGAGGTGACCATCTGTCCCTGGGCGCTGCGCGAAGGCGTGCTGCTGCGCTGTATCGAGGACGGCAGCTCCGAGTGGTGGGACGCGTACGGCCTGGACGCCGAGGAGAGCGCGGCGCCGCCCGCGACGCCGCTGCTGCTCCGCCCTCTGCGCGGGGCGGAGCCGACGTCCGCGCAGGCCCCGTCGTCCTCGGTTCGACGGCCGGGCTGACACGCGGCGATCCGACGCGCGGGCTGACACATGGCGGTTCGACGTGCGGGCCGACACGTGGCGTTCGGGTCGTTCGGCCCCCTATGTGGTGCAGGCCGTCCCGTTGAGGGTGAAGGTCGTGGGCGCGGTGTTGGCGCCGGACCAGGTGCCGTTGAAGCCGAAGGTGACGGTCGCGCCCGGTGCGACGGTCGCGTTGTAGCTCGCGTTGGCTGCCGTGACGGCCGGGCCTGACTGGGTGACGGTCGCGTTCCACGCCTGCGTCACGCTCTGCCCGGCGGGCCAGGTCCACGCCAGCTGCCAGCCGTTGACGGCGGTGGTACTCGTGTTCCTGACCGTCACCTGCGCGGTGAAGCCGGTGTTCCACTGGCTCTGCACGGCGTAGGCGACCGCGCACGCGCCCACCGGTTCGGGCGTGCCGTCGTCGACCCAGCCGAGCGCCTCGGCGATGCCGTAATAGGCGGGCTTGGGCTGGAAGTTCTCGTCGTACGGGGTCGCGGCGCCGTACCCCGTGAACACGTCCGGGATCCAGGAGTCGGAGTCGGTGAAGCCCCACACGGTGACGCCCTCGCAGCGCGCCACGGCGACGCAGGCGGCGGTGACCGCCTTGTACTCGGCCTTCTGCTGGGCGAGTTGGGCGGTCGTGGGCGGGACGGTCATACGGATGTCGAGTTCGGTGATCGCGACGTCCACACCGAGGTCGGCGAAGCGCTGGATGTTGGCCTGGAGCGTGGACGGCACCTGGCCGAGGATCAGGTGGGCCTGCAGTCCCACGCCGTCGATCGGGACGCCCTGCTCCTTGAGGGACTTGACCAGGTTGTAGAGCGCGGTGCTCTTCGCGTTGACGCCCTCGACGTTGTAGTCGTTGACGTACAGCTTCGCGGCCGGGTCGGCGGCGCGGGCCGCCCGCAGCGCGTCGGCGATGTACGAGTCACCGATCGCCGTCTGGAAGACCGACTGCCTGCGCGTACCGTCCTCGTTGAACGGCTCGTTGACGACGTCCCAGTGGTCGATGCGGCCCTGGTAGCGGCCGGCCTCGGTGGCGATGTGGTCGGTCATCACGGTCCGCAGGGTGTCGGCGGTCCAGGTGCCGTTGCTCACCCAGTTGGGCAGTTGGCTGTGCCAGACCAGGGTGTGGCCGCGGACCTTCTGGGCGTGCGCCTCGGCGAAGGCGACCACCGCGTCGGCGCCCGACCAGGTGAAGCTGCCGCGGGTCGCCTCGACCGAGCCCCACTTCATCTCGTTGCCCGGTGTGATGGAGTCGAACTGCTCGCCGGTGATCGAGCCGTAGGTGCCGTTGAGCTTGGAGGCCGTGACGGCCGTCCCGTAGTAGATGCCCTTGGCGGCGGCGAGATCCCGCAGTACGGGCCCGGCGGCGGCCTGTCGGCCGGTGGCGGCGGCCGGTTCGGGGCCGGCGGCGGGGTGAGCGGAGGTGGCTCCCCCGATCACGAGCGAGGCCGCGGCCAGGAACGCGGACGCGGCTCTCCGTAAGCTCTGGGGCTTCATGGACGTCCCTCTCATGATGGCTTCACGTCGCTTCCGGAATTTCCGGAAGACCTCTGCAAAGTTTCGAGAGTGCGTCCGGAACGGTAGAGGCGTACGGGGTGACCGTCAACGGAGGTGGGGCAGTTGACCGAGGAGGACACCGGGGACGCCGGGGGCGGCGGGGCCCGCGAGGGGCGGGGCAGGGTCACGATCACGGAGATCGCCCGGAAGGCGGGGGTGTCCGTTCCGACCGTTTCGCGGGTGGTCAACGGCCGGTCGGACGTGGCGCCGGACACGCGGGCGCGGGTCGAGGACCTGCTGCGACTGCACGGCTACCGCCGGCGGCCGTCCGGGGCGCGGGTGCGGGCCGCGCTGATCGACCTCGTCTTCGACGACCTCGACAGCCCATGGGCGGTGGAGATCATCCGGGGGGTGGAGGAGGTCGCGCACGCGGCGGGCGTCGGGACGGTCGTCTCGGCGATCCACGGACGTTCGGGGGACGCCCGCCGGTGGATGACGAACCTGCGGGCGCGTGCCTCGGACGGCGTCATCCTGGTGACGTCCGTCCTGGAACCCGTCCTCCACGAGGAGTTGCGGCGGCTCGGGGTGCCGCTCGTGGTGGTCGACCCGGCGGGCTCGCCCGCGCTCGACGCGCCCACGGTGGGGGTCACGAACTGGGCCGGCGGGATGGCCGCCACCGAGCATCTGGTGGGGCTCGGGCACCGCCGGATCGGGTTCGTCGCGGGGCCGCCGCGGCTGCTCTGCTCGCGGGCCCGGCTGGACGGGTACCGTGCGGCGCTGGACCGGGCGGGGATCGCCGTCGACGAGTCGCTGATCGTGCCCGGGGACTTCCGTCCCGAGTCCGGGTTCACCGGGTGCGCCGCGCTGCTGGACCTCGAACGGCCGCCCACGGCGCTCTTCGCCGCGAGCGACCAGATGGCGATGGGGGCCGTCGAGGCGCTGCGGCGGCGGGGGCTGCGGGTGCCTGAGGACATGAGCGTGGTGGGTTTCGACGACCTTCCGGAAGTCCGGTGGTCGGCTCCGCCGCTGACGACTGTGCGTCAGCCGCTCGCGGAGATGGGGAAGCTGGCGGTCCGTACGGTCCTGCGGCTCACCCGGGGCAGGTCTCTCGACTCACCTCGGGTGGAACTGGCCACGGAGCTTGTGGTGCGGGCCAGCACGGCGGCGCTGCGCTGACCGCACGGTCCCCCTCCGGGGCGGGGATTCGTTTCGCCAGTGCGGGGCCGTGGGGGCTGGCCGCGCCGTTCCCCGCGCCCCTACAGGGCGCCTGCCCCGACGCGGCAGAATCCAGCGAAGCCCACCGACGCCGCACGACACCCCGCACGTTTCACAGTGCGGGGCGGTGGGGGCCGCTGGCGCCGTTCCCCGCGCCCCTACAGGGCGCCTGCCCGGACGCGGCAGAATCCAGCGAAGCCCACCGACGCCGCACCGACACCCCCCACGTTTCACAGTGCGGGACCGTGGGGGCTGGCCGCGCAGTTCCCCGCGCCCCTTCAAGGCGCCTGCCCCGACGCGGCAGAATCCAGCGAAGCCCACCAGCGCCGCACCGACACCCGGCACGTTTCACAGTGCGGGACCGTGGGGGCTGGCCGCGCAGTTCCCCGCGCCCCTGAGGGGCGCCTGCCCGGACGCGGTGGGAACGAGGGCGGGGGCAGCACCCCGTTGGCTCGACTAGTTCCCTCGCGGTCTTCGGCTCGGCCGGGTACGCGCCCCTCAGGGGCGCGGGGAACTGCGCGGCCAGCCCCCACCGGGCGGCACTTCGACACGTGCCCGATCCCGCCGCGGCCGGGCGGGCAGGCTTGGCGCGCCGTTCCCGTGTCCCTGGAAGGGGGCCCTCAAGGGGGCCCGGATCAGGTGCGTGGGGTGTTCAGGCGGCCCTCCAGTTGGATCAGGAGCGCGCCGAGGAGGGTCGCGAGTTCGCGCTGGCCGGTGCCGTCCAGGCCGGAGAGGACCGTCGTCTCGTAGGCGAGTTGTTCGGGGAGGATGCCGTCGACCAGGGCGCGGCCGGTGTCCGTGAGGCGGACGTGGGCGACGCGGCGGTCGCGGGCGTCCCCGCGCCGTTCGACGAGACCCCGCTCGGTCAGCTGCTTGAGCCGTTTGGTGACGGCCGCGCCGGAGGAGAAGGTCTCCCGGGCCAGCTCGCCCGGTGTCAGTTCGAGGCCCGTGCGGCGCAGCGCGCCGAGGAGGTCGAACTCGGGGCGGGTGAGCCCGGCGTGCCGCAGCGGCGCGTCCTCGGCCTGCTGCAGGAGCGCGGCACACCGGTTGATACGGCCGATGACCTCCATGGGTCCCGTGTCGAGGTCGGGATGGACCGTCCGCCACTGCCGGACCACCGCGGCGACCGTGTCGCCCCCGGCCGGCCGCCCCGCCCCGGCGCCCTCGTGGGGCCCGCCACCGGCGGCATCGGCGCCGACCGCCCTCCGACCGTTCGCTGCCGTCATGCTTCTGCGTCCTCCAGAACGTGCGGTCCCTGCCGTCGTACCGTCGCCGCGAGCGTACGGTGTCCGGCCTGCTCCGCCAGCATCACCCGCTCCTGCGGCAGGGCGCGCTGCCACCATTCGCCGGCCGCCGCGTCCGCCGTGGCGCGCAGCTCGACGAGCGCGGCGGCCAGCCGCCGGCGGGCGGCCTCCAGCGCGCCGGCGCCGGGGCCCGGCCGCTCGGCGGCGATCAGCCGTGCCGCGTGCTCGCGGGCACGTTCCATGGTGTCGAGAGCGTCCTCGATACGGTCACCGGCGCGCCGGTTGGTGACGGCGACCGCGGCCACGAAACCGACGGCCGCGCCGACGAGCGTGTCCACGACCCGGTCCGTCATCAGCGCGCCGGGCTCCTGGAAGCCCGTGAACTCGGTGATCAGCAGGGCCATCGGGGTCACGCAGATGCTGCCGAGCCAGTAGTTGCGGGTGATCAGTGCCTCCGCGCCGAAGTTGAAGGCGAGGCAGCACAGGACCAGCGCGGTGGGGCCGAGGTGGGCGAGCGGGGCGACGGCCGCGAAGAGGAGGACGCCGACGAGGTTGCCGACGACGCGCTGGACGCCCCGGCTCCAGGTCAGTGTGAGGTTCGCCTGATAGAGCGAGGCCGCGGTGACCAGGGCCCAGTAGGGGCGGCCGACGCCGAGCGCCAGGGACACGTAACCGGCGAGGGCGCAGCCGAGCGCGGTGCGCAGGGCGAGCGGGAGGAGGGGGCGCAACCTGCCGGGCCATGTCCACCGCCTGCTCCCGCTCTTTCCGGCAGCCGGTCCGGCCTCCAGCAGTTCGATCTCCACGCCGAGCAGTTCGTCGGCGTCCTGTCCAGGTGCCAGGCGGGGTACGGGGTTCGTGCCGCGCAGGTCGCGCGCCCAGGTGCGCAGCAGGGCGGGGTCCGTGTCGGCGGGGGCCGCGAGGGCGACCTCGGCCCGCACGACGAGCCGTTCGAGGGCGCGGCGGGGCTCCGGGCGCGCGCCGGTGGCGAGCAGCGACTGCCAGGCGGCGTGCACGGCGGCGGAAGCGGCGGCCCGGGCGCGCTCGTGGCCCGTCTCGCCGCGCGCGCCGGAGGCGGACACCGGCTCGTACGCCTCCACGTACCCGGCCGCCGCGTTCAGCGCGCGGGCCGTGGCCCGGCGCTCGGGGCCGTGCGGGCGCAGGAGGCCGGGCGCCATGCCGACGAGCCAGGCCCAGGCGCCGGCCACGGCGGCGAGGCCGAGATGGCCGGGGACCTGGCCGAGCGTCTGGGGCGCGAAGAGGGAGGCGGAGCTGATGAAGGTGAAGATCACCGGTCCGGGCGGGCCGATCCGTGTCAGGTCGCTCACCGCCTTGTGCGCGGCGGCGAGCAGCGCGCCGACCGCGACCAGGACCGCGGCGGAGGACGTGAGCGACGCCGTGACCAGGGCTGTCGCGACCGAGGCGAGCATGCCGAGGACGACCCAGGCGAGGGCACGGCTGCGGGCCGCGTACGGCAGGTTGTGCGCGTAGAGCGCGCAGAGCGAGCCGGCCATGGAGTACAGGGCGAGGTCCAGGCGGCCGAGCGCCAGCAGTGTCAGGTTCGGCACCCCGACGGCGACGACCACGCTCAGCGCGGGCTTGAACCAGATGTCGGAGGGCCGGTTGAGGCGCAGGACGCCCGCGAGGGGCAGTCGGCGGACGGGGGCGGCGCGGTGGCGGGGGCGGACACTGCTCATACCCATAAGGCTAGCAGGTGTTTTACTCGTAAAACATCGCAAGGATATGCGGGCTGCCGGAGCTCCGGCGACCTGCCGCGCACGCCCCGCACGCTCCCCCTGTACGCCGTTGCGCCCGCTTGCCTCCGCTTGTGCCCCGCCCGGCCGGGGCATCACTTCGACCGGACTGTCCGAACACCGTCGAGGTCGAGCGGGGAGGTGCGCGGTGCACGGACCGGGGGCGGGACCGTCCGGCTGGCTGCTCGTCGCGCTGTGCACGGCGACCGGGGCCTACTGCCTGCTGCGGATGCGCAGCAGGGTCGAGGAGCAGCGCCGTACCGCGGGCGGCGAGGCGCTGATGGGATTCGGCATGGCCGCGATGGCGGTGCCCGCGGCGGTGCTCGCGCCACCGCGCTGGGCCTGGACCGTCTACGCGGCCGTGTTCGGCGTGGCCGCACTGCGTGCCCTGTGGGCGGCGCGCAGCAGTGCCCACCATCTGCACCACCTGGTGGGCGCCTTCGCCATGGTCTACATGGCGGCGATGATGGCCGGCGGAGCGCACTCGGGGATTCCCGTGCTGACCGGCGTGCTGCTCGTCTACTTCACCGCGTACGTGCTGTGGACCGGGACACGGCTCATACCGGTCGCGGCCGGCGGACCGGCGGGAGGTCTCCGCGCGCCCGGCTGGGGCGACCGGCTGGAGCTGGCGCGGGCCTGCCGGCTCTCCATGGGCATAGGGATGCTGGCGATGCTCCTCACCCTCTGAGGGCACCGGCCGGGGACACGGCCCGAGGGCACTCTCTGAGGGGATTCGCGACCGTACGCAACCGTGGTCTGCGTCACTTGCCGCGATCAGTCGTATCCGGCGGCGCCGCCGCGCTCATAGGCTGCGCCCATGATGGTCCCCGCGGCACTGTTGCTGCTCGGCGCCCTGGCCGCCGTCCTCGCTCCGCGCCTGCTCGCGCGGGCGCGGTGGCAGGACCGCGAACCGGTGGTCGCCCTGTGGGCGTGGCAGTGCGTGGTGGTGGCCGTCCTGCTCTGCTGCGCGCTGTCGATGGCGCTCAGCGCGGCCGCCGCCTGGCAGGCGGTGCGCGGCCGGCTCTTCGCCCCCGCCCCGCACGCCGTGGTGGAGGCCTACGCGCTCGCCGGAGGGCCCTGGGCCGCGGCGACCGCGGTGACGCTGGCGCTCGGCGGGGTGTGGACCGCGGCCATGCTGGCCCGGGAGATCGGCCGGGCCGCGGCCCGCCGCCGTCGCCGCCGCGCCGAACTCGTCGTACGCGCACCGCTGTTGCCCGGTGAGGAGCCGGGCGGTGAGCGGCTGGTCGTCCTGGAGGGGGAGCGTCCCGATGCCTGGTGGCTGCCTGGCGCCGCGCCCCAACTGGTCGTCACCACCGCCGCGTTGCGTCGCCTCAAGGGGCAGCAGCTGGACGCCGTGCTCGCCCACGAGCAGGGTCACGCGCGCGCCCGGCACAACTGGCTGCTGCACTCCTCGGCGGCGCTGGCGGGCGGGTTTCCGCAGGTCCCGGTGTTCGCGGCGTTCCGCGACGAGATGCACCGGCTGGTGGAACTGGCCGCCGACGACATGGCCTCACGCCGGTTCGGCCGGCTGACGACCGCCCTTGCGCTGGTGGAACTCAACGAGGACCGCGGTGTGTTCGGCCCCTGTCCGACGCCGCAGGCGCATGTTCCGCTGCGGGTCCACCGGCTGCTCACTCCCCCGGACCGCCTGCCGCCCACCCGCCGGCTGAGGCTCACCGCGGCGGCGGCGCTGGTGCCGGTGATCCCGGTCCTGGTGGCCTTCGGGCCGGGGCTGCGGGCGCTCGGGTGAACGGAAGCAGGACGCGCGGGAAACCCCGGGTTCGCCTCGGACCCCACCCGTCGGCGAGGATCGGCGTATGCACTCTCCCGTCGACTCGCCGCCCCACGCGACCGGCCCCGGGATCGCCCTGCGCGTTGCCATGGCTCTCGCTCTGCCCACCGTGCTGCTGATCGCCCTGGTCACGGCCTCCTGGGACCCGCTCATGGCCCTCGACGGCGACATCGCCCGCACCACCCACCGCTGGGCGGTCGACGACCCCGACCTGACCCAGGCGTTCCGCATCCTCACCGACTGGGTGTGGGACCCCTGGACGATGCGGGCCCTGATCGCCGTCACCGTGCTGTGGCTGGTGCTGCACCACGGCGCGTGGTGGCTCGCCCTGTGGCTGACGGCCACCCTCCTGGTCGCCGGGCTCCTCTCGCAGGGGATCAAGGCGGCGGTCGACCGCGACCGCCCCGTCTGGCCCGACCCGGTGGACTCCGCCCACTTCGCCGCCTTCCCCTCCGGGCACGCCATGACCGCCATGGTGGCGTGCGGCCTGCTGCTGTGGGTCCTGCGGCTGTACGGCGCCGGGCGCGTCCTGTGGCGTAGCGCCGCGGCCGTGGCGGTGGTGTCCGTCGCCGGTGTGGGGTTCACGCGGATCTGGCTGGGCGTGCACTGGTCGACGGACGTGCTCGGCGGCTGGCTCCTGGGCGCGCTGGCGGTGGCCCTGGCGGTGGTCTCGTACGCCCGGTGCTTCCCTGACGCGCGAAGCACATGATGTACTCCCCTTACGTGATCGAATAGTTGATCCAACCCGTTCATTGGCACGATGGAGTTGCTTGTCATGTCGACCGGCCCACAGCGGTTCTCGCAGATCGTTACCGACAAGGCGCATCCCGCGCGGGTCTATGACTGGCTGCTGGGCGGCAAGGACAACTATCCGGTCGACGAGGCGGTGGGCGAGAAGCTGCCGCCCGAGGCGAAGGACGCGGCCCGCCAGAACCGGCAGTTCATGCACCGGGCGGCGGCCTGGCTCGCCACCCAGGGCGTCGACCAGTTCCTGGACATCGGTACGGGCATCCCCACCGAGCCCAACCTCCACCAGATCGTCCAGGAGATCGTGCCGACGGCGAAGGTCGTCTACACCGACAACGACCCGATCGTGCTGCGTCACGCCGAGGCGCTGCTCGTCAGCCGTCCCGGCGGGGTCACCGACTACATCGAGGCCGATGTGCGGCAGCCGGAGGCGATCGTCGAACACGCCCGGCGCGTCCTGGACTTCAGCCGTCCCGTCGCGCTGTCGCTGATCGCGCTGATGCACTTCATCCCCGACGAGCAGGACGCCCACTCCATCGTCCGCGACCTGGTCGCCACGCTGCCGTCGGGCAGCTATCTGGTGCTGTCGCACGCCGCCTCCGACCTGTATCCGGAGCTGGCCGCGCAGGTCACCGCCGAGTACGCCAAGGGCGGTATCCAGCTCGGCTTCCGTACCCGCGCGGAGGTGGAGCGCTTCTTCGACGGCCTCGAACTCGTGGCGCCGGGCCTGGTGACGGCGACGGAGTGGGACGCCTCGGGCAAGGTGCAGGACGCCGAGGGCAGCGGCATCTACACGGGTGTGGCCCGCGTCTCCTGACCGCCGGGCCTCCGGCACGGGCGGTCGGCAGGAACCGGGTGGGACGGCAACTCCCGTCCCTGACCCGGTAATTGACACCGGCCGTCACGTCTGACGCAGGGACCCCACGGGCAGGCCATACGGGAACGAGCCGCCGTGGTCCCGGTGGTCGCGCCTGCGCGCCGGGACCGTACGTCACCGAAGGGACCCCCATGCCCCCTTTCCGTACGCCCTCCTTGCGCCGTGCCGCACTGGCCCTGACCCTGACGCTCCTGGCGTCGGGGTCGGCGGTCTCCGCGACCACGGCCGCCACCGCGACCGCCAGTCCCGCAGCGGCCACGGCATCGGCCGGACGCGCCTGGTTCACCTCCTGGGCGCAGTCGCAGCAGGAACTCGCCCCGACTCCCCTGCGTGATCAGTCCGTTCGCATGATCACCCATCTCGCCCAGGGCGGCGGGGCGCTGCGGATCCGCATACAGAACACCTTCGGCACGGCCCCGCTCACCGTGGACGCCGCCACCGTCGGGCACAGCGACGGCCAGGGCCCGGCCGTCGAGGGCGACGTCCTCGCCGTCACCTTCGACGGGCGCCGCGAGGTCGTCGTACCGGCCGGCGGCGAGGTGTGGAGCGACGCGGCGGCGCTGAGGACCGATGCGCAGGACGACGTCGCGGTCTCCCTGTCCGTGTCCGGCACGGTCACGCCCGGACGGCACACCAGCGCCTTCCGCTCCAACTACCTGACCGCGCCCGGCTCCGGCGACCGCACGGCCGAGGCGAGCGGCTCCGCGTACACGCAGACCGTCGGCTCCACGTACCTGGTCAGCGCCGTCGACGTGCACAACCCGAAGCTCAGGGGAACGATCGTCGCGTACGGCAGCTCGGTGGTCGACGGGACCGGCAGCACCGACTGCGGGCCCGGTTGCACGCCCGAGGGAACCGATCACCGCTGGACGGACGACCTCGCCCGCCGCATCACCGCCGAACTCCCCCGCACCCGGCAGCTCGCGGTCGCCAACGCGGGTATCGGCGGCACGACCAGTTCCGCCGACTGCCCGCGCAATCCCGCCGGTATCCGGGGGCTCGACGCGGTGTCCCGGCTGGAGCGGGACGTGCTCGCCCTGCACGGGGTGACCGGGGTCCTCTACTACTACGGCACGAACGACCTCGCCAACGGCTGCGACGCCGAGCTGATCCTGCGCAGCTACGACGAGGTGTTCCAGCGGCTGCGGGCCGCCGGGATCAAGGTCTTCGTCACTCCGATCACCCCGCGTCCCGGCTACACGGACCGGAACAACCTCGACCGCCACGCCGTCGGCACCCACGTCAAGAAGGGGAACACCTGCGACGGCACGTGCGACGGCGTGACGGACTTCGACCAGGTCCTCAAGGACCCGCTGAAGCCCAACAGCATCAACCCGGCGTACGACACCGGCGACGGGATCCACGCCAACATCGCGGGCCAGCGGGCGCTCGCCGACTACGTCTCGCTGCCGATGCTCGTGTCGTCGACCGGACGCCGCTGACGTCACCGCCCGCGCCCCCGTCGGGTGCCGGATCATGAGTGGGGTCAGAATCAAGGGGTGACCGTGCCATCCGAGACACCACCGCCGCCCCTGCAGACCCTGTGCGGCACCGCCCCCCGCAGCCCTCTGCGCGCCTTCCTGCGGACGGAGACCGGCAGTGCCGCGTTCCTGCTGGCGGGCGCGCTCGCCGCACTCGTCTGGGCCAACGTGGGCGCCGGTTCGTACGACTCCCTGTGGGAGACCGAGTTGTCGGTCCGCGTCGGCTCGGGCGGTGTCTCCCTGGAGCTGCGCGAGTGGCTGAACAGCGGGCTGATGACGCTGTTCTTCTTCGTGGTCGGTCTGGAGGCGCGCCGCGAGTTCGACATGGGCGAGCTGCGGGAGCGGCGGCGGATCACCCTGCCGCTGCTCGCCGGGCTCAGCGGCATGCTCGTACCCGTCGCGATCTATCTGGCGGTCAACGCGGGCGAGGACACCGTGCACGGCTGGGGCGCGGCCATGTCCACGGACACGGCCTTCGCGCTGGGCATGCTCGCCGTCTTCGGGAACCGGCTGCCCGGCGGCCTGCGGGTCTTCATCCTCACCGTCGCCGTCGTCGACGACTTCCTGGCCCTGGCCGTCATCGCCTTCGCGTACAGCGGAGCCATCGCCTGGCCCGCGCTGCTGACCGCGTTCGGCCTGTTCGCGGTCGTGCTGCTGGTGCGCCGCACCCTCGGCATGCGCGTCCCGTCCCTGTACGCGGTCCTGGGCGTGGCCATCTGGGTGGCGCTGCTGAAGTCGGGGGTGGACCCGGTGGTGACCGGCCTCGCGATGGGACTGCTGACGTACGCCCGCCCGGCGGAGCGCGGTGACCTGGAACAGGCCAGCAGGCAGTTCCGGCGCTTCCGCGAGCAGCCGACCGCCGAACTGGAGCGCACCGTACGGCGCCAGATCGCCTCGACGCTCTCCCCCAACGACCGGCTCCAGCGCATGCTCCACCCCTGGACGAGCTATGTGATCGTGCCGCTGTTCGCCCTCGCCAACGCCGGGATCACCCTCAGCGCCGACCAGCTGACCGGCGCGTTCACCTCCCCGGTCACCCTCGGCATCCTTCTCGGCTATGTGCTCGGCAAGCCGGTCGGCATCATCGGCGCGACCTGGCTCACCACGCGGCTCAGCAAGGGGCGCCTGCATCCGCCGGTCGGCTGGGGCGCCATCTCGGCGGGCGGCACCCTGGCCGGGGTGGGCTTCACGGTGTCCCTGCTGATCGCCACGCTCGCCTTCGACGGCGACCGGCTGGAGCAGGCCAAGATCGGCATCCTCGGCGCCGTACTCTGCTCGTTCCTGCTCGCCTGGCTGGTCACCGCGGTCACCGGCGCCCTGTCCGCGCCGTCCCGGGCCCGCGCCCTGCTGGGCACGGGGCAGACCATCGTCGACCTCAGCGAGCCCGTCGACATGGACCGCGACCACGTGCGCGGCCCCCGGGACGCGCCCGTGACGCTCCTGGAGTACGGGGACTTCGAGTGCCCCTACTGCGGGCTGGCCGAGCCGGTGGTGCGCGAACTGCTCGCCGACTTCGGCGACGTACGGTACGTGTGGCGGCACCTGCCGCTCCCGGACGTGCACCCGGGTGCGCAGCTCGCGGCCGAGGCCGCCGAGGCCGCCGACCGGCAGGGCAGCTACTGGGAGATGCACGAGCAGCTGATGCGGCATCAAGGGGATCTGCTGCCGAAGGACCTGCTGCGCTACGCCGAGGAGATCGGCCTCGACACCGACCGCTTCCGCGCCGACCTGCGGGCCGGTACGGGCGCCGCCAGGGTCGCCGCGGACGTGGAGTCCGCCGACCTCAGCGGGGTGTCGGGCACACCCACGTTCTTCGTCAACGGCCGCCGTCACCACGGTGCCTACGACATCGCCGCGCTGTCCGCGGCGGTGCGCGCCGCACGGCAGCGGGCCTCGCTCAGCGGGACGGGCCGGACGAACTGACCCGCAGGCGACGCCGCGCGTTCAGACCGCGCGCAGGCCCCGGTCGGCGAAGGCGATCAGCCATTCGAAGCTCTCGTCGATGTCGGCGCTCCACTGGAAGCCGTCGGCCGCCTGCAGGGTGGCGAACCCGTGGCACAGGCTGCGGAGCATGCGCAGGGCGTGGTCCATGTCGGACTCCGCGATCTCGTAGCCGCGCAGGACCGCCTTGAACGCGCCGAGCAGCCGCCGGCCCGCGACGGCCATCGGATCGTCCCGGTCGGTCGGTTCCACGCCGATCGTCGCCGCGTACCGGCCGGGATGGTCCAGGACGAAGGCGCGGAAGGCCCGGGCGGCGGCCGCCAGGGCGTCGCGGCCCGCGTACCCCTGGACCGCGCCGCCGACGGCGTCGGCGGCCTCGCTCATCGCCAGCGCCGCGATACGCCGGTTGAGGTCCTCCTGACCGCCCACGTGCTTGTACAGGGACGGGGTGCGCACGCCCACCCGTTCGGCCAGCAGGCCCATCGTGAGGTGGGCGAAACCCACCTCGTCGGCGAGGGCGGCGCCGGCCGCGACCACGGCCGCCGGGTCCAGTCCTGCCCTAGGCACGGGCGGCGTCCGTCCGCAGGAAGTCGAGCATGAGAGAAAGCACCTCGTCGGGGAACTGGTCGTGGGGGTAGTGTCCGGCGCCCTCGATCATCTCAAGGCGGCCGAGGCCGGCCGGCAGGTCACCGACGATCGCCGAACCCTCGGCGTGCGGGTCGACCCAGTCGGGGTCGAGGGTGCCCATCACCACCAGGACCGGGCAGCGGACGTTGCCGAGCTGCGCGCCCGCGTCGGTCGGGGCGCTGCGGCCCATGGCCTGCATGGCCTTCATCCGGCCCGGCTCGCGCACCAGGGAGTCGATACGGCCGAGCCGCTCGGCCCAGTGGGCGGGCTTCGTGCCGGGGTAGGCCACGTCGAGGTAGGCGCGCCACTGGCCGACGCTGCCGAACACGCCGGTGCCGAGCAGCCGGAACATGCCCTGCCGGTAGCGCTTGAGGCGCATGCCGCCGAGGCTGATCGACTGCTTGCGGGTGAACGGCGCCAGCTCGACGACCGCGGTGACCAGCGAGGGCTCCTGCGCCGCGGCGATGGTGGCGGCGCCGCCGGAGATCGAGTGGCCGACGAGCACGGCCGGGCCGCCGAGGTGGCGGATCAGGGCGAGCAGGTCGCCGGCGATGGCGGTGCGGCTCCAGGCGGGCCAGTCGGTACTGGATTCGCCGCAGCCGCGCAGGTCGACGGCGGCGACGCGGTGGCCCGCCGCCACCAGCTGCGGGATCAGGGCGCGGTAGGCGGCGCGGCTGTCGCCCATGCCGTGCGCGAGGACGATCAGCGGGCCGGACCCCGCCACCTCGTAAGCGATCGTTCCACCGTCGACGGCGAGGTACTCGGTCATGACATCTCCCAGGTCGAGTGGGCGGGCTGGTGCCGCCACCCCGTTGGCTAATGTTGTTAGCTAAAAGCTAATTGCGTTAGCCGAACCTGTCAAGGGCGGACGCGACGGGGCGTGTTCGACGACGGAAGGCTGCGAGACGGCGAGGCGGAGGGCCGCCCGGTTGCGAGCGACCGGCCGAAGCCGCGGCCGGCTCGGACAAAACTTTTCCTCTTTGAACCAATCCGTCCACCACTGTGGCAACGGATCACTTCCGCAGGCCGACGACTCATGGCTCACACACGAACCACAGCACGGTGAAAGGGCAGTTGCATGACAGGCAACGCGGGCGGGGAAGGGCACATACGCCCGGAGCACGGTACGGACGTCATGGACCGCGGCGCGGAAAGCCGGTCCGACGCGGTGGATTGCGACGCGGTGGATTCCGACGCGGCGGGGTCCCACGCGGCGGGTTCCGAGCCGGGGCGGTCCCACTCAGCCGACGGTGCTCCGATATTCGTCGATCCCAGCGGCCGGCGGGCCGGCCGGATGCGCCGGATGGGCTGGCTCGTGGCAGCCGGATGCGTGTGCTCCGCCGCCACCCTCGGCGTCGCGATCGCCGACAACAACTCGACGGCGCCGTGGCTCCAGATTCCCGGCGTGCTCGGCGGCGACAGCCAGAACCGGAGCGTGGACGAGGCGCAGCGGTCGGCACGGCCGGAGTCCGGCACCCCGACCGCCGGCAGCCCCTCGTCCACCGCCGCGGGGTCGCCCGTCCGGCAGCCGTCCGGGGACACGGTCCCGCAGGTGATGGGCGGTTCGCCGTCCGAGGAGAAGGGCTCGAACACCGCGGATGGCGAGCCGACCGAGGCCGGCCCGACCTCGAAGGCGGGCAACGCGGGGGCGGTACCGGCCGACGAGGAGGAGGCGGTCGCCACGCAGCCCGGCCGGACGACGTCCCCCGACCCGGCCCAGGAGCCGACCACCGCTCCCGGTCAGGACGACTCCACCGCCCCCGACGCGTCGGCCGAGCCCTCGCCGACCGAGACGTCCTCCGGCGGTCTCCTCGACGGCATCGGGGACCTCGTCACCGGCCTGTTCGGCAAGTGACGTAACGCTCCGCGCGGTAGGGCGCGCGGTCCAAGGCGCCGCCCGCCCGTGCGTGGGAGGCGCGTGGTCCAGGCGCTGCCCGCCCGCGGGTGGGGGCCGGTGGCGAGGGTGCCCCCGGCGTGACCGGCTCCGGGATCGCGCCGGCCGGCAGCGAGGTGGGAACGGAACGGGAACGGGGTCCGGGACAGTCGGGGTGACTCGGAGGGCGGCACGCTCCGGCGCCACCCGGGTCGTACGCACCGACCCCCGACCGCTGTACGACGAACCGTTCAGGAGACCCCTCGTGCACCCATTGCTGCGTACAAGTGAGGAAGTAGGTGACGCGCTGGCCGAGAACCGGCCCGTTGTCGCCCTGGAATCGACGGTGATCGCCCACGGACTGCCCTATCCGGGCAACGTGGAGACCGCGCTCGCCATCGAGAAGGCGGTCCGGGAGTCGGGTGCCGTCCCGGCGACCGTCGGACTGGACGGCGGCCGGTTCACCGTGGGCATGTCCCCCGACGACATGGAGCGCTTCGCGGTAGGCACCGATGTGCCCAAGGTGTCCAGCAGGGACGTCGGTGTCGTACTGGCCGGTGGCGGCCTGGGTGCCACCACGGTGGCCTCGTCGATCGTCGCCGCGGATCTCGCGGGCATCCCGTTCTTCTCGACGGCCGGCATCGGCGGTGTCCACCGCGGTGCGGGCGAGAGCTTCGACATCTCCGCCGACCTCGTGCAGTTCACGCGGAGCAAGGTCGCCGTGGTCTGTGCGGGCGCCAAGAGCATCCTCGACCTGGGCCTGACCCTGGAGTACCTGGAGACGCTCGGCGTGCCGGTGATCGGCTACCGCTTCGACCACTTCCCCGCCTTCTACTGCCGTTCCAGCGGTCTGCGCGTCCCCCAGCGGATCGACGACCCGGGCGACATCGCCCGCGCGGTACGGATGCACTGGGCGGCCGGACTGCCCGGCGGCGCCCTGATCACCGCGCCCATCGACGAGGAACACGCCCTGGACAGCGACCTCATGGAGGGCGTCATCCAGGAGGCGCTGCGCGCCGCCGAGGACGACGGTGTGCGCGGTCCCGCCGCGACCCCGTATCTGATGAAGGCCGTCTCGCGGGCCACGGAGGGCCGTTCCGCCGCCGCCAACCGCGAGGTCCTGATCAGCACCGCCCGGCTCGCCGGGTACCTCGCGGTCGCGTACGCCGCCACCGCCGGGCCGGACGGGCAGGTGGCCGCGGCATGACCACCGCGTTCGTCTTCGACATCGACGGCACCCTCGCCGACACCCCGTCCGCCATCGCCGGACTGATCGCTGACGTGGTGCGCGATCTTGGCGCCGACCCCTCGCACGCGGACGTGCTGGCCACGGTCGGCAAGCCCCTGGAAGCCTCTCTCGCGAGGCTGTTGGGCACGTGCGTCCACGACACCGTGACCGCCGAGGCCGCCGCCCGCTACCGCCGCCGCTTCACCACGGACGTCCTCAGCCGGGGACCTGAGCTGCTGCTGCCGGGCGTGACCGAAGGGCTGGAGCGGCTGCGGTCCGCCGGCCATCCGCTCGGCATCGCCACCTCCAAGATCTACGCCAGTGCCCACGCGCTGCTGGACGCCACCGGCATCCTCAACCGGTTCGACACCGTCGTCTGCCACAACATGGTCGAACGCGGCAAGCCCCACCCCGACATGGCACTGCGGGCCCTGTCCGACCTCCGCGCGCGGGCCTCACGATCCTGGTACGTCGGCGACACCGTCACCGACATGACGATGGCCCGTGCCGCGGGCCTGCGGACCGTGGCGGTCTCCTACGGCGTCGACACCGCCGAGGCGCTCCAGGCCGCAGGCGCCGACCACGTCGTGGCCGACTTCCCCTCGGTGATCGACGTTCTCCTGCACGGAACACCGCTCACCGCCCGCGTCACGGCCCCCGCCCCGACCCGCGTCAGCAGCCGAGCCCTCACCGGGACCAGCCCGGAACCGACCGGAGCCCTGTCATGACCACCGCCCAGACACCCCGGACCTCCACAGAGAACTCCTCCGAGAACTCCTCCGAGCAGTCCGCCCCTTCTCCCTCCCCCACGTCCCCTCCCGCGTCCACCCGGTTCACCGGCCGCATGGTGGCCGCGCTGCTGGCCCTGTCCATCGCCCAGTTCCTGGTGGCACTCGACTACTCGATCATCTACGTGGCACTGCCCAGCATCGGGTCGGGCCTGGGCCTGGCCCCGGAACGGCTCCAGTGGGTCGTGTCGGCGTACGCCGTCTTCTTCGCCAGTTTCCTCGTGGTCGGGGGCCGGGCCGCCGACCTGACCGGGCCGCGCCGGCTCTTCCTCGGCGCGCTGGCCCTGTTCGGTCTGGGCTCGCTCGCGGCCGGACTCGCCGGGGACCAGTGGCTGCTGGTCGCCTCCCGCGCCGCCCAGGGCATCGGCGCCGCCGCCCTGACCCCGGCCATGCTGGCGCTCATCGGTGCCGCGTTCCCGGCAGGTCCCGTCCGTTCCCGGGCGCTCGCGATCTGGGGTGCGATCGGCGCGGTGGGGCTCGCGGCCGGTGTACTGATCGGGGGCGTGCTGACCGCCGCGCTCTCCTGGCGGTGGGTGTTCTTCGTCAACGTGCCGCTCATCGCGGTCACCGTCGTCCTCGCGCTGCGGGTCCTGCCGGCCGGCGCGCGGACCAAGGCCTCGGTCAGGCACCTCAACATCCCCGGCGCCGCCCTGTTCACCGGCGCCGTGCTCTTCCTCGTGGCGGCGCTCACCCAGGCCGCGGTCGACGGCTGGGCCTCCGCGTCCTGCCTCGGCTGCCTGGCCGCGGCCGTCGCACTGGGCACGGCCTGGTCGGCGTACGACCGGCGCCCGGCCGCCACTCCGCTCATCCCGCCGGCCCTGCTGCGGGTGCGCTCACTGGCCGGCGCGAGCGCGATGTCGGCGCTCTACATGGCGAGCGTGGGTGCCGAGTTCTTCCTGATCACGCTGTTCCTCCAGGATGTGTGGGGCTACGGTCCGCTGGGCGCCGGTATCGCCTTCCTGCCCCTGGCGCTGAGCGTGGTGGCGGGCAACCTCGTCACCGGTCAGCTCGCCGGGTCCTGGGGCATCCGCCGCACCCTCGCCACCGGATTCGCGGTCGGCGCGGCGGGCCTCGCCCTGCTCGGCCTCGGGACGGGCGGCTCGGAGTACTGGACCGCCGTACTGCCGGGCCTGCTGATCAGCGGGCTGGGCCAGGGCATGGCCTTCGCGGGGATGTACATCGCGGGCACCAAGGACGTGCCGGACAGCGAACAGGGCACCGCGTCCGCCGTGCTGACGACGACGCAGTACACGGGCGGCGCCATGGGGCTGGCCGTCCTGGTCCTCGTCCTCGGTGACGCGCCCGCCGGCGGGGCGTTCGGCCGGGCGTACGCACTGACCGCCGTCCTCGCCCTGGTGGCCGCCGCAGTGGCACTGCGGACGCTGTCGCCGCGTACGCCGGCCGGCCGGGCGGATGCCGGGAGCGAGCGGTGACGCTCCCCCGGGTGATCGAGCCCGGGGGCGGTCCCACGACCGTCGTCGGCGGCACCCCCGTCTCCTTCCTCGTCACCGGGGACGACACGGCCGGCCGCTTCGGCCTCACCGAACACCGGCTCCCGCCCCGCGCGCCCGGCGCCCCCCTGCACTTCCACCGGGAGCTGACCGAGATGTTCTACGTGGCGAGCGGCGACGTCCTGCTCACGCTGGGCGGGGAGCGGCGTACCGCGGGTCCCGGCACGTTCATGATGGTGCCGCCCGGCACCAGCCACGCGTTCGGCAATCCCGGCGCCGACCCCGCCACCCTGCTGGTGATGTTCACCCCGGACGGCGGCCGGGAGAGGTACTTCCGCGAACTGGGCGACCTGCTGAACTCGTCGCCCGAACCGACCCCCGGGATGCTGGCGGAACTGGCACGCAGATTCGACCAGTTCCCGGCCGCCGAGGGAATCGTCACCCCTGAGGAATCGCCCGGCTGATCCCTACGCATCCTGCGACGAACACGACGAATGAACCCGACGAACAAGGAGAGAACCGTGCCTGTGGTGACCGTGGACTGGTGGAAGGGCAACGACCGACAGAAACGAGCCGATCTCGTGGACGAGTTGACCACGACGGTGGCCCGGATCGCGGGATGCCCGAGAGACGTCGTGACCGTGCTCGTACGCGATGTCGAGCAGGATCACTGGGGCCGTGGAGGCGTCCTCGCCGACACGCCGATCGAGGAGCCGGCGGACCGTGCGCCGGTGCCTCCGGAGGCCGAACCCGCGTTGTCGAGGCGCCCTTGACAAAAAGCGACGCACACGGCCGGTGGCCGACGGCACAAACTT